>JAQWJH010000093.1 GCA_029248455.1 Flavobacteriaceae bacterium | reverse complement strand
GTAAGTGACATTAAAAGACCGATTTCTAAAAGAGGTTTTGATGATGCAGTTTTAATGGTTCAAATATTAAATAATTTATTAATTGACTTGGATGCTATCTATTCAAGCGATTCATTAAGAACATTAGAAACTGCTAAAATCTTCTCTGATAATTTAATTAATTATAAGAAACTCAAGGTCACTAAGTCACCTAATTTGTATGATTTTTTTGGAGACCAAGTTGATTTATTTATTAAAAATTTAAATAATAGACTTAAGACAGTTGTGATTTTTTCTCATAATAATTCTTGTAATAATTTATTGGTTAAATATTCTGATATTGTAAATCTTCATGTTCCCACTACTGGGATTTTGATTTTTGAATTTGATGTATCTTTGTGGAAAGATGTAAAAAAAGGAAAGTGCAATTATTTTTTTCCAAAGAATTTTAAATGATAAGCCAAAAAAATATATTTATAAATCGAGAATTAAGTTGGCTAGAGTTCAATGAACGAGTTTTAACTGAGGCTAATAATCCTTCAGTGCCACTTATTGAGAGAATTCGGTTTCTTGGTATTTTTTCGAATAATCTAGATGAGTTTTTTAGAGTTAGATATGCTACTGTTAAAAGAATAGCCGTTAGTTCAAATTCCGGAAAAAGACTATATAAAGATAGAACTGCAAAAGAACTATTGAATGATATTACACTTAAATCTACATCGCTTCAACAGAAAAGTTTTAAAATTTTAAACTCAATTATTATCCTTCTGGAAAAAAAAAATATTTTTTTTTTAGACGAATCCTCTGTTGAATCTAGTCATAAAAGTTTTATAAGTAACTATTTTTTTGAGTACATAAGCCCATCAATTGATGTAATTATTTTAGATTCAAAGAAAAAATTTCCAAAATTTAAAGAAAACCTTTCTTTTTTAATTGTTAGAATGGTATTGCTTAACGACGAAATACAATATGCTATTATTAGAATTCCTAAAACCTTAAATCGCTTTGTTAAACTTCCAAGTAAAAAATCTATAAAACAAATAATTATCATAGATGATATTATAAGACTTCATTTAAAAGATATTTTTAAAATTTTCAATCCTATAACTATAAATGCCTTTATGGTCAAAACAAGTCGAGATGCAGAACTAGATTTTGATGACGATATTTCAAAAAGTTTTTTAGATAAAATTGCTCAAAGTGTAAAAGAAAGATCTAGTGCTGATCCAGTAAGATTTGTTTATGATAGTAAGATTAATGATGATACTTTAGAATTTTTAACTAAAAAAATGGGTATAAATTTAGAAACTGACAGTATTATACCAGGAGGGAAATATCATAACAGACGTGATTATATGGATTTTCCAAATTTAGATGATGAGTTGGTTTATAAGCCTTTTTCTCCGCTAAATATCTCAAATTTTAGTCACAGTGATAATACTTTTAACAAGCTAAAGGAACGTGATTTTTTAATACATACACCATACATAAAGTTTTCATATATAATCAGTTTATTAATGAAGTCTTCAATTGACCCCAAAGTAAAGAAGATATCAATTACTATCTACAGATTATCCAAATTATCTAAAATTGCAAGTGCTTTAATTAATGCTGCTAGAAATGGGAAGAAAGTTATAGTACAAATTGAATTACAGGCAAGATTTGATGAATCAGCAAATATAAAGTACGCTAAAGATATGCAATCGAATGGGGTAAAATTAATTTTTGGATCTCCGAATTTAAAGGTTCATAGTAAAATATGTTTGATTGAAAGAATTGAAAGTAATTCTATAAAAAAGTATGGATTTATTAGTACTGGAAATTTTAATGAATCTACAGCTAAAATTTACACAGATTTAACTCTTTTCACCTCAAATGAAGAAATATTAAATGAAGTTTCTGATGTTTTTAAGTTTTTTACAGCAAATTATAAAAAATACAATTTTAAAAATATTTTTGTTTCTCCAGTAAATACTGAGTCAAGAATTAAAAAATTAATACAAAATGAAATTTTGAATGCTAAAAGTGGAAAGTCTGCTTGGATAAAAATTAAAATTAATAATCTTACCAGTTACAGTTTAATAAAATCCCTGTATGATGCTAGTCGTTCTGGTGTTAAAATTAAAATGATTGTTAGAGGAATTTGTTGTCTAGTCCCTGGAATAAAAAACATGAGTAGCAACATTGAAGTTATTAGTATAGTGGATAGATTTTTGGAGCACACCAGATTAATGATTTTTAATAATAATGAAAACAATAAGGTTTTTATTTCATCGGCTGATTGGATGACTAGAAACTTAGACAATAGAGTTGAGGTAACATGTCCAATTCTTCAAGATGATTTGAAAGAAGAAATAAATGATATTTTCGAAATATATTGGAAAGATAATCTTAAATCGTCACTAGTTAACTGTGCTAATACGTTAAGTCTCCCCGATTCAAAAAACAGTTTTAGATCCCAAGAAATGATTTATCAATATTATTCAAATAAAATTGAAAAAAATTAAAAAATTTGCAACAATAGACATTGGATCAAATGCTATTAGATTATTAATTTCTAACGTTATTGTAAGAGATAATTTCCCTACTGAAACTACAAAAAATGCTTTGGTTCGCGTACCAATTAGATTAGGTCAAGATGCTTTTACGTCGGGAATAATCTCTGAAAAGAATATTTCAAGATTAATTGACAGTATGAAAGCATTTAAGTTATTAATGAAAGTTCATAAAGTGGAAAAATATTTAGCTTATGCTACTTCAGCATTAAGAAGTTCCAAAAATGGCTTAAATATTCTTAAGGAGATTAAATCTAAATCAGGTATTTCGATTAAAATTATTGATGGAAAAAAAGAAGGTGCTTTGATAACAAATGATAAAATGTTCAATGAAATTGATAATTCAGAGATATTTTGTTTAATAGATGTTGGTGGAGGAAGTACAGAACTTACAATATTTAAAGGAGGTGAAATTTTAAAATCTAAATCATTTAAAATTGGCGGTGTGAGATTAATAAATGGACTTGTAACAAAAAAAACTTGGGAATCTTTTCATTCATGGATTAGTAATAATCTGATTTTTTATAAAAATATTAGAATCGTTGGTTTTGGCGGAAATATTAATAAAATTTATAAAATCTCTGGAATTAAAATTGGTTCACCACTTCCAATAAAAAAACTTAATTCTATTATTTCTAAATTAGAAAAGATGTCTGACATAGATAAAACTTTGACATTGAAACTTAATCCTGATCGAATCGATGTAATTGTTCCAGCAGGAAAAATTTATCAGTTTTTGTTAAATTCTATTGGTGTGAATCAAATTGAAGTTCCTAAAATTGGTTTGGCTGATGGAATGGTTTCAGAACTTTTAAATGATTTATAGTCCCAACTTAAATTCTTTACGCATTTTTTCTATGCTATTATTAATGGATTTAAGTTTTTCAAATTTTTCCATTGGAGAATAGATAAATTTCTTTTCTTTTTCTTTATTGACATTTATAAAGAGTTCAATTTTATTATTTCTTAGTCTTTCTTTTAAAAAATTAACTAATCCAAATTTATTTTTTTCTAATTCAATTTTATTTGTATTATTTGATAAAGTAAAATGAATTTCACTTTTATTTTTAATTTTAGGTTGATCTATTTGTAAAATACTAGCAAGATTTTTCTTTCCATTTTTCAATAAATTTGTATAATAAATCTTCCACTCTCTTTCTAAATCTTCCTCATTAAATAATTCTTTTAAGTTTTCTAATTCCTTTGATTGTTTTTCTATTTTTTTCTTTTTTTCTATATCTTTCTTAATTTTTAAACTCGATATTGACAATCCTGAAATTATTTTTTCTTTGTCTGATCTTATATTAATTTCTTCAATCTTTTCTTCCTTTTTAATATTATTACTTGGAAGTTCTGAGTCAATTTGATTTCCGTTATTTTTTTGCGGAATTGATTCTTGTTTCTTAATTATGCCACTAGGAAGAATAATTATTTTTTTTTTTAATTCAATTTGAGATATTGAGCATAATTTCATTAAGCATATTTCTACTAATAGCCGTTGATTTTTACTTGATTTATATCGATAACTACATTCTTGAGTTAAATCAATAGCTTGTAAAATAAAATCGACAGGCTTTCTCTTAGATTGTTCAACATATTTTTTTGATAATATATCGTTTTGTTCAAGTAAAATATGCGTAGATGAATTTTTAGCAACCATTAAATCTCTCAAGTGTGTAGAGAATCCATCTATATAATGTTGTCCATCAAATCCTTTTTCAATTACTTCATTTAAAAGTAAAAGGACGTTTGTAATATCATTTTTAATAAGATATTCATAAGTTAGGAAATAGGTGTCATAGTCTAAAACATTTAGATTTTCATAGGCTAATTGTTTAGTGATATTTCCTTCCGTGAAATTTATAAGTCTATCGAAAATTGACAAGGCATCTCTTAAAGCACCATCGCTTTTTTTTGCAATCAAATACAAAGCTTCTTCTTCATATTGGATTTTTTCTACTTTCGCAATTTTTTCTAAATACACTTTAATATCATCCGTGTTTATTTTTTTAAAATCATAGATTTGACATCTGGATAAAATGGTTGGTATGACTTTGTGTTTTTCAGTTGTGGCTAATATAAAAATAGCATAGCTTGGAGGTTCTTCGAGAGTTTTTAAAAAAGCATTAAAAGCTTGACCAGACAACATGTGAACTTCATCAATGATATAGACTTTATATTTTCCTGATTGTGGCGGAATACGAACCTGATCGATTAAATTTCTAATATCATCAACACCATTGTTCGAAGCTGCATCCAATTCAAAAATATTAAAAGAAAAGTCATTTGATTCATCTTCTTTTTTATTTATTTTTTTGGCAAGTATTCTCGCACATGTAGTTTTTCCAACTCCCCTTGGACCACAAAACAATAAAGCTTGAGGAAGTTGACTTTGTTTTATAGCATTTTCTAAAGTTTTTGTTATTGAGCTTTGACCAATGACATTATCAAAACTACTTGGTCTATATTTAAGTGCTGAAACAACAAAGTTATTCATTTAACAAATATAAAAATTAGACCTTTAATTTATTGATATAATTAATTAAATAAAATTTTTTATCAACAGTTATTTTTAGCATACTTTTGCCTAGCAGGCCACCTTATCGCTTTTGTTTTTCAAAAGAGGAAAGTCCGGACACCAAAGAGCATTATAGCGGGTAACACCCGTCACTATGAAAATAGAGGACTAGTGCAACAGAAAGAATGTACAGTTAGGCTGTAGTGAAATCATGTAAACTCTATAAGGTGAAACGTCACATAGACCAACGCTTGAGAACTGCTCGTTCAATGTTGGAGGGTGGGCGGTTTGAACAAAATAGTCATATTTTGTCTAGATAAATGATAGGGCACGACAGAATCCTGCTTATGGCCTGCTTTTTTTATTCTAAATAATTTAAACTATTTGGGCCTTCATTAAATATAAGGTCGAGAATACTAAGATTGTTTTTAAAACCATATTTATAAGAAAATACCTGAATATATTTTTTTAGTTTAACCAAATCAATATATTTTTTTTCAGATTTATATCTCAAATCAATTTTATTTTCATGTTTTTCAACGTATGACTCTGTTAGATTCAATTTAAACTCTATTTCTAACCATTCACAAATTAATTTAATACCATCAAAATTAAACTCAGAAAGTTTATTGTATTTCTTTGTATATAAATTTTTAAGAGAATTTTCGTAATGTTCAAAAAAAGGAGAAGATTTGTATGAAAACGCAATAGATTTCCAGTGATCTTTTTGCCATTGAAAATCATTTTGAATTTGAGCTTCTTCTAATGTGAAACTATTCTTTGAGTGCTTTACCGGTATAATTAATTTTAAAACTTTATTAGGACCGTATATATATGTTCTGTTTCTAATTGTTTGCTTTGTGAAATTTTGATTTAAATCCCAGATTATATTTCCATTAACAATGTCTCTCCAATGAGAAATAGGTGCAAAATATGAGGGTATCATGACCTTAAAAGTTTCTTTCAAAACTTATTTGGTTGTTTTTTTATTCTTTTTTTGAATTCAGAATACCCTAATAGGCATAATATTCCGAAAAGAAAATACCATCTGTATGATTTTGGCTCACCATCTAAATTTACAGTAGTAAAAACTCTTTCCCATCTTATTTTCCAGTTTTTAAAACCATCATTAATTCCTTCAATGCTCATCCATATGAATACCGGTTTGCCCACGATATGATCTTCAGGTACAAATCCCCAAGATCTACTGTCTTCTGATCTATAGCGATTATCTCCCATCATCCAATAGTAATCCTGTTTAAAAGTATAATCTTTAGTACTTATTCCATTAATTTTAATTTCATTGTCTAAAAGAGTAAGTTCATTTTTTTCATATTCTCTTATTATTTTTTTATATAACGGTAAATTATTTGAATTTAATTCAACCTTAGATCCTTTTTTTGGTAAAACAATCGGTCCAAAATTATCTTCGTTCCAGTTGTATTTTATATCGTTTGGAAAGAATGAAGTATTATAAGATTTGAATGTTTTAAATGTTCTAACTAAGCTATCAATTAAATTACTATTTCTAATAATTGTTGCTTCCTCTTTTGTGAGTAACAAATCTCTTCTATAGTCAGTAAGTTCTGTTAAAACTATTCTGTTTTTTAATCTTGTTTCATAAGGAATACCCTTTGAGCCAGTCAAAACAGTGAAATTTTCGGGACTATTGTCAAGTATACCTTTAATATAAGGCTGAATTTGATTATATTTTTGTTGAGTAATCTCAGAAATTTTAAACTTCCTTTCTATATCAATACCAAGCTTTATCAGTTTAGATACCGAAACTCCTTTATTGTTATGTGCTGTGTATGAATAAATAGGTTTCGCTCTAAACGGCATTTGGCTTATTTTACCATTAATATGAACTAATCCATTTATTATTTGAAGAGTATCAGATGGGATAGCGACACATCTTTTAACATAATTTGATTTTTTATCGACAGGTTTTTTTACCCCTTTTTCTTTAACAAAAAATTTTCGAACAGTATCTGCAGGCCAACTAAATGTAACTATTTCATTTCTCTTAATTTTTTCAAACCCTGGAAGTCTTAAATATGGAATTTGTGGTTTATTTAAATAGGATCTAATACCAGTTCCAACGATAGTATCGTGAACCATCGGAAAAGAAACTGCTGTTTGGGGGACTCTAGCTCCGTAATGGAATTTACTCACAAATAAAAAATCTCCTACTAATAATGTTTTTTCTAAAGAACCTGTAGGAATTATATACGGCTGAATAAAATAAGTGTGAACTATTGTTGCAAGTATTACAGCAAAAATTATTGAACTAATCCATTCTCCAAGCGCTGTTTTAGAACTTACATCCCTTCCAGAAATGTATTTAATCTTTTTTGAATAATTAATAGAAAATAGAAAGAAACCTAAAGTTATTATGCTAAGTACTAATTCAGTGGTAGAGTTTTTTCCAAAAGTTTTACTAGTTTCGACCCAAATAACAGGTAAAATAAGCAAATTTACTACAGGAATTAAAAGTAAAATCACCCACCACCAAGGTCTATTAATAATTTTCATTAAAACTAAGGCATTATAAAACGGAATGAATGAAACTAATGGCTTATAACCAGCTGATTTATATAATTTCCATGTGCCAAGACCATGAATAAGTTGAATGATAAAAAAAAAGATAAGCCATTGGAATATTGTCATAATTAGAATTTGAAATTAGAATCATTTATTACATCACTCATTTTAAAAATTCCTTTTTTATTTATTATCCATTCAGCAGCTAAAACCGCTCCCAAGGCAAATCCTTTTCTGTTATTAGCCGTGTGTTTTATTTCAATGGAATCAATTTCTGAAAAATAATTTACAATGTGTGTTCCAGGAACTTTATCAATTCTTTTTGAATCAATATTAATTGTGTTTTTCTTGTTATCCATTGTCCACCCTTGATAATTTCCATTTTCAATTATACCTTCGGCAAGTGATATGGCAGTTCCACTTGGTTTATCAATTTTTTGGGTATGGTGGATTTCTTCAATTTTTAAATTGTATTGATTGTGTTTTTTCATTATTTCTGCTAGTTTCTTATTTAATTCAAAAAATAAATTTACACCTAAACTAAAATTAGATGAGTAAAGGAAACTTGTGTTTTTTTCTTGGGATAATTCTTTTATTTTATTTAAATCAGAAAGCCATCCAGTGGTTCCACTCACAACTGGCACAGAACTTTTAAGTCCTAGTGTTATATTTTGCACTGCAGTTTCAGGTGTTGAAAAATTAATTGCGACATCAGCATTATAAATATTTTCAACTTGAGATTCTTTATCAATTTTATATATTACCTCATGTCCCCTAAATGAAGAAATTTTCTCAATTTCTTTTCCCATTTTTCCATATCCTAAAATTGCTACTTTCATTTATTTAAAAATTCAAATTTAATGATAATCCTACAGATTCTGGTCCTAGTTTTGATCCGTCATCAAAGTAAGGATTTAATGTAAGATTTTCATTAACATTATATTGTTTTAAATGGGCATCTATATTAGCATCTAATACGTTTAAAATATAAAAGCCAACAATAAAAACCATTGAAAGATCTCTATTTTTTTTATGAAAACTAGCCCCATCTAAGAGTCTATCGTCATCAATTATTAAATTCTGAAATTCATCACTACTATATCCAGCTTTTCTGCTTTTATAAGCATTTCTGTAGCTCCAATATTTTTTTTGATTAAAATCGTAAGAATAAATGGATGTTCCAATGGCAGCATAAACAATAGGTATTTTCCAATATTTTTTATTAAAAGCCTGACCTGCACCTGGAAACACTGCTGAAAAAAAAGCTGCCTTAGAGGGATCTAAAGGGTCTAAATCATCATATAAAATTTCTAAATCCTGTGAAAAACTATTTGATATAAAAAATAAAGTAACTAAAAATATCAGTTTATTTATTCTCATTTAATTTTTTATTTAACTCTTTAAACTCATCAATATTATTAAATGGAATTATAATTGATCCTTTTTCTTTTCCGTTTAACGTTATTTTAACGTCTGAATTGTATTTATTTTTTAGTGTTTTTAAGCTAGTATTGAAAGGTTCATTAAATAATTTTATTTTTAATTTTTTTTCAGGTGTTTTTGATTTATTAGCTAATTTTTCTGTTTCTCTAACAGAAAGAGATTTTTCCAAAATCTTTTCATAAATGTTTAACTGATCTTCTTTATTATTTATTGTTACTAAAGACCTTCCATGACCCATTGAAATAAACCCATCACGAATACCTGTTTGAACAATTGGATCCAGTTTTAATAATCTTAAATAATTTGAAATTGTTGATCTTTTTTTACCAACTCTTTCACTCATTTTTTCCTGAGTTAACATTACTTCATCGATTAGCCTTTTATAGCACAAAGCAATTTCTATTGGATCTAAGTTTTCTCTTTGAATATTTTCAACCAAAGCCATTTCTAAGGACTCTTTATCATTAGCTATTCTAACAAATGCTGGAATAGATTTTAACATCAAAGACTGAACTGCTCTAAATCTTCTTTCTCCGGAGATAATTTCAAAAGATTTTATATCAACTTTCCTTACAGTTATTGGTTGAATTATCCCCAGCTCTTGAATTGATTTAGCTAATTCAATTATTTTCTCTTCTTCAAAATTAGTCCTTGGTTGGAATGGATTAACTTTGATTTGATCAATTGATAGTTCAATTATATTTCCAATTATTTGGTCAGCATTTTTATCTTTTGCTGATTTTATTTCTTCAATAGGATCATTTAATAAGGCAGATAATCCTCTCCCAAGTGATTGTTTTTTATAAGCTTTTGCCATTAAAAATTATTATTTATTAGTTCTTGAGCTAGATTAATATAATTCTTTGCTCCCTTGCTAGTTGAGTCATAATCAATAATGTTTTTTCCATGACTTGGAGCTTCCCCTAATTTTACATTACGTTGTATAATAGTTTTAAATACCATATTATGAAAATGTTTCTTGACTTCTTCAACAACTTGATTAGAAAGTCTTAATCTTGAGTCATACATTGTTAATAAAAGTCCCTCAATTTCTAAACTTTTATTGTGAATCTTTTGAATACTTTTTATTGTATTCAATAGTTTTCCTAAACCCTCTAACGCATAATATTCACATTGGATAGGTATTATTACTGAGTCAGCTGCTGTTAGTGCATTTAAAGTAATTAATCCAAGAGACGGCGCACAATCAATAATTATATAGTCATATTTGTCATTAACGTCGCGTAAAGCTTCTTTGAGCATAAATTCTCTATTAGGATGATTAACTAACTCAAGCTCAATAGCTACTAAATCGATGTTTGATGGTACAATATCTAAGTTTGGTGTTGTTGATTTTAAAATTATCTCTTTAATTTTATGAGTATGTTCAAGTAAGTGGTAAGAAGATTTTTTAATATTACTCAAATCTACACCAATACCAGATGTGGCATTTGCTTGCGGATCTAAATCAATTAGCAAAACCTTTTTTTCTAAAATTCCAAGACATGCAGCAAGATTTAATGAAGTAGTAGTTTTACCTACTCCACCCTTTTGATTTGAAACAGCAATAGTTTTAGCCATTATATTTAAATAATTATTTTTAAAAATACAATATTTTAGTGTTGAAGATTAAGAGTTGAAGTTGTTTTTGTTAACTAGTTTTTAATAGTGTCTTTATATTCGATAATATAAATTTCTTCATCATCTTTTTTCATATAAAAATTTTCTCTGGCGAATTTTTCATAGTTATCAATGTCATTTAAATCTTTTATTAACTTTTTGTCTTTTTCGATTTCAATTTTAAGTTTATTTCTTTGTTCTGTTAAATCTCTAATTTCATTATTAAGTTCCTTATGAAATATCAGAGAATTTGTATCCATAAATATCATCCAGAAAAGAAATAATAGACTCGTTATCACATATAAATTTGTAAAAAACTTAAAATATTTGTTTTCAGATATTTTTTTTAAATATTTAATCATAAAATTTAGTATTAATTAAATTTAAAATATTTTTTAATGAGACATCTTTAGTCTTAAGAATTTTATTAGCATATTTTTTAGATGGAAATATATGCTCGTCATACATAGGTTTACACATGTCAACATATCTTTTTAAAATTTTTTTCTTAGATCTTCCTCTAAAAGTAATATCTCTCTCAATTCTTCTTTTCAGCCTTAATTCATCTTCAACATCTAGAAATATTTTGAGATCTATTAAATCAACTATTTTTTTGTTACAAAAAATATGTAACCCCTCAATAATTATAATATTTTTTGATAAAACTAACTTTCTTTTTTTTAATCTTTTATGACTCTTATATGAGTAAATAGGTTCTTGTATGTCAATTCCTTGTTTTAATTTTTTTAAATTTTCATACAATAGATTGAAATCTAACGACTCAGGATGATCATAGTTGATATTAGATCGATCTTTTAAATTTAATTCACGTTTATTTTTATAATATGAATCGGAGAGAATTATTGTACAGTTTGATTTTTTAAAGTGATTTTCTAATTTTTTTGCAAGCGTACTTTTTCCAGATCCAGTTCCTCCACAAATTCCTATAAAAATCATATTATTTCTTTATGACACTAACATCCTTTTCTGTTATACGTTCGTCGTATTTATTACCCCAACTATTCAAAGTATAATTCATTATATCAGCTATTTCATCATCATATAAACCCATTTTTTCCATTCTTGAGTTATATTTTACACCATTAACAATTATTTCACCATCAATCCCCCCATATTTTAAGGCTTTTATACTTTCTTCCATATGCTTAAATAAAAAATCTGATTTTGCAAGTGGAGGAATAATTCCCTTTTGACCTTTTCCATTTGGCATATGACATCTGACACAAAAATCTTCATACAAAGATTTTCCTTTTTTAATTGAAATAGATAAACTGTCATTTTGTGACAAAATAAATACTGGAAAGAATAACATGAAATATTTTAATTTCATTTTGTTGGAATAATTTTATAAATACCTTTTCCCTCAATTGAGGCATAAATATAACCATCAGGACCTTGTTTAATATCTCTAGGTCTACCTAAATCTTCTGCTATTTTGGATCTAAAAATAACTTTGTCATTTTTTAATTCAATTCTTTCGATATATTTAAAAACCAATGCTCCAGCAAGTAAACTTCCTTTCCAGCCTGGATAAATATCACTAGAAATATATTCAAACGAACTTGGAGCTATCGAGGGTAACCAATAATACAGGGGTTGTTCCATATTTGGAAGACTTTTATTTTTTGTTATGGTAGTTCCACTGTAATTAATTCCATAAGTGATTTTAGGCCATCCGTAATTTTTACCCTTTTCTATAATATTAATTTCATCTCCTCCTCTTGGTCCGTGTTCATTAGTCCAGATTTTCCCTGTTTTAGGATGTTTAAACATTCCTTGAGGATTTCTATGACCATAAGAATAAATTGCTTTTTTTGCATTTGAATTATTAAAAAAAGGAAAGAATTATGGGTAGCCAATAATATAACGGTTGTTCCATATTTGGAAGTCTTTTATTTTTAGTTATTGTTGTTCCACTGTAATTTATTCCATATGTAATTTTGGGCCACCCATAAT
>JAQWJH010000086.1 GCA_029248455.1 Flavobacteriaceae bacterium | reverse complement strand
TTTTGGAATAATCATAAATCTGTTCAACTGGAAGAGCTCTTGAATTATTTGGCTGACAAAAATAATAAACAGCACTTTTTGGTAATAATTTTAATATTTTTATAAAATCTTTACCCTTGACAAACCCGATAACCATTCTTAGTTTGTTGTAGTTTAAATTATTAAACATTTTTAGGTTTTCTTTAAAAGCATGTAGATTGTGTCCAACATCTAATACAACTTTTGGACTTTCATGAATTACATCCCATCTTCCACGAAGATTAGTGTTTTTCACAACATTTAACAGTCCTTTTTTAATAATTTTATCTTTAATATTAAACTCAGAAATAAGCTCGATTACTTTTACAACTCCTTTAATATTTTTTTTCTGAAAACATCCATTTAAATCAGTCGGATATTCTGACTCATCAAAGTCGTCAGTTAAAAAAATACTAGCATTCATTTTTTTTGCTTTATTTAAAAAAATATCATGAATATCCTGCTGATATTCGCTAACAACTACAGGAATATTGTTTTTGATAATCCCAGCTTTTTCAAATGCAATTTTTCTTATTTCAGTCCCTAAGAATTCTTGGTGATCTAATCCAACATTTGTTATTAAACTTAATATAGGGGCTATTATATTGGTTGCATCTAACCGTCCACCCAAACCAGTTTCAATTATTGCAATATCAACTTGTGAATTAGAAAAATAATCGAAAGCCATTGCAACGGTCATTTCAAAAAATGAAATTTTATTATTTGAAAAATAAGATTTGTTGTTTTTCACAAAATCAATCACATCATGCTCTGAAATCATCAACCCATTTATTTTAATTCTTTCTCTAAAGCTATTTAAATGAGGAGAAGTGTATAAACCAACTTTGTATCCTGCTTCATGAAATATTGATGCTAGCATATGGGACGAGGAGCCTTTCCCATTTGTTCCCGCAACATGAATAGATTTAAAATTATTTTGAGGGTTGTTTAATTTATTGCAAACAGCTTTTATTGAATCTAAATTAAGTTTATGTTTAAAAAAACCATCCCTTTGATAAACAGGTAATTGATCGTAAAGCCAATTAACGGTTTGTTTAAAATTCATTTAAATTATAGTACAAAGTCTCGCATGAGAATAAAAGTTCCGTAACCAGCCCAAAAACCTATCATTGCAAAAATTGTTATTTTTTTGATATACCAGAAAAAATCCATTTTTTCCATTCCCATAGCAACCACTCCTGCAGCAGAGCCTATAATCAACATACTTCCTCCAGTACCTGCAGAATATGCTATTCCGTGCCATAAAGGATCGTTTATAACATTTGGAAACATCCCTATGGATGCTGCCACAAGAGGAACGTTATCAATAACTGCCGATAAATAACCTAACAAAACAATTACTACATCTTGATTCGAAATAGTCTCATTAATCATATCAGCAAAATTATATAAAATTCCTAGTGACTCTAAAGCACCAACTGCCATTAAAATTCCTAAAAAGAACAAGATACTTGGTAATTCAATTTTAGTAAGTGATGCGTGCACGGGACTATGATCTGACTCCTCGTCATGATCTTCGTCTACTTTGGAAAGGTTGAATTTTTTATTACTAAAAATTTCTGCTAAAGTTGCTACAAAAGCTAAGGACAGCATCATTCCAACATAGGGTGGTAATCCAGTAACGGTTTTAAAAATTGGAACAAATAAAATAGAACCCAACCCAATAAACAACATTTTATTTCCGTATTTATTTTCCTCCATATCAATAACTTCCTTTGGAATTTCCATTTCACCTTTAAATATTTTTAACCTAGATGCAATTAGGAGTGGGACAACCATACATACCAAGGATGGAATAAATAAATACATGAACAAGCTCACAGGAGTTACCTTATCTGCAATCCATAACATAGTTGTTGTAATATCTCCTATTGGAGACCAGGCGCCTCCCGCATTTGCTGCAATGATAATTAAACCTGAGTACCATAATTTTAGGTTTCTTTCTTTAACTATCTTTTGAAGAAGAGTAATAAGTACAATGGTTGCAGTTAAATTATCTATTATAGCTGAAAGAACAAATGCTAAAGATCCAAAAATCCACAAGATTTTAGTTTTACTTCTAGTTTTAACTAATCTTTTAATTCCTAAAAAACCTCTGAAAAAATCAATTATCTCGACAATGGTCATTGCACCGAGCAAGAAAATTAATATTTCAGCCGTTAAACCTAAGTGATGTAGAAGTATTTTTTTAATGTAAGTAGGTTCCAACTCTCTAGTAACCGTATTTATATCGAAAACTTCCATTTGGTTCAATGCAATAATAGCCCACATTATTGCCATCATGGCCAATGCCGGAATTAATTTGTCAATTTTGATTGAATGTTCGATAGTTATTAGAAAATAACCTAATATAAAAACTGCAATAATTGTAAGTTCCATAGTAAAATTTAATTTGTAAACATATTAAAAAAATTAAAATTAACCATTGATGAAATATTAATAAATAAACATTATTTGAGTCTAAATATGTGAATTGCTCAAAAAAAAGAGTTAAAATTATCAACTTAGCATAAATTATTGATTTAAGATTAATTGGTTTTTATTAGGGTGTTAATTTATTTATTTTTGCTAGTTCCAATTAATTTATATGCTACCAAATAAACAAGGTCTTTACTCTCCTGAATTTGAACACGATAATTGTGGAGCTGGATTTATATGCAGCTTGAAAGGGGAAAAAACAAACGATATTATTTTTAAAGCGTTAAATATATTAACTTGCTTGGAACACAGAGGAGCAGTTAGTTCCGATGGTAAAACTGGAGATGGAGCTGGTATTCTAATAGAAATTCCCGATGATTTTTTTAGAAATGAATGTTCCTTTGAGTTACCTGACCCACAAGAGTATGCCGTTGGAATGGTTTTTCTACCCCAAAAAATAAATCAGGCTAATTATTGTATTGAAATTTTTGAAAAAGAGATTTATAAACAAGGGTTATCAGTTTTGGGTTGGAGAGAGGTGCCTATTAACTCTAAAATTGCTGGTAATATAGCTGCACAGACTCAACCATTAATTAAGCAAGTTTTTATTGGAAAAAATGATAAAGAATATACCGAGAGTGAATTCATAACTAAATTATTTGTTTCTAGAAAAATTGCAGAAAATACAATTTATAATTCTACTCTTTCTCAAAAAAAATATTTTTATTTTTCTAGTTTACACAACCGAACTCTTATTTATAAGGGATTATTAATTCCAGAAGACATAGACCGTTTTTATTTAGATCTTTCAAACCCAAAACTCGTAACAAAACTAGCCTTAGTTCATCAAAGATTTTCAACAAATACATTTCCAACATGGGATTTGGCCCAACCATTTAGATATATGTGCCACAATGGCGAAATCAATACCCGAAGAGGTAACGTTTCTAGAATGATAGCAAGAGAAGAATTAATGAAATCAGATTTTATTGGTGAGGATCTTAAGAAAGTATTCCCAATAATTCTTGATGGTAAATCGGATTCTGCACAAATGGATATGGTAGTTGAATTACTTCTTACAACAGGTAGATCTCTTCCAGAAGTTATGATGATGATGGTTCCTGAAGCTTGGGAAAAACACAAATCAATGTCTGATGAAAAAAAGGCATTTTATGAATTTAATTCTTGTATAATGGAACCATGGGATGGCCCTGCATCTGTTCCTTTTACTGATGGTAAATATATTGGTGCATTATTAGACAGGAACGGACTTAGACCTTCACGATATACAGTGACGAAAGATGGTTATGTCGTCATGTCATCTGAAACAGGTGTTGTAGATATCGCACCAAGTAATATTGAAAAACATGGAAGATTAGAACCAGGTAAAATGTTTTTGGTTGACATGAACGAAGGAAGAATAATAGAAGATGAAGAAATTAAAAATAAAATAGTCTCAAAACACCCATACAGAAAGTGGCTAAATCAAAATATTCTTCCTCTAAAAGATGTTCCTTACACGGGCAATAAAACTCCTTTGGAAAAACTTGATTTAGAGACAAGGCTTAGGATTTTTGGCTACACTGAAGAAGATCTAAAAACAATAATTTTACCAATGTGTGTTTCGGGAAAAGAAGCTATCGGATCGATGGGTACTGATACACCTCTGGCTGTATTATCTGAAAAGCCCCAACTACTTTTTAATTATTTTAAACAATTATTTGCTCAAGTAACTAACCCTCCACTTGATGGGATACGAGAAGAAATTGTTACTGATACAAGTTTAGGATTAGGTAGTGATTTTAATTTATATGATATTGTATCAGACCACTCAAAAAAATTAAAAATTAATAATCCTATAATTTCAAATGAAGATTTAGATAAAATTAAATTCATTAAAAATAATAATTTTAAAAGTGCAACTATTAGCGCTCTTTACAACTTACAAAGAGGCCACAATGGTATTGAAGAAGCTTTAGACAAAATGGTTATTGAAGTCAGTAAAAAAGTTGATGAAGGTTGTAACATAATTATAATAAGTGATAGAGGAGTTACTAAAGAATTAGGTTCAGTTCCAATTTTATTGGCCTGTTCAAATATTCATCATTGTCTTATGAAACTCAAGAAAAGATCAAAATTTGGTATTGTTATTGAATCATCGGAACCTAGAGAACCTCACCACTTTTCAATGCTATTTGGTTTTGGGGCTAGTGCCATAAATCCATATTTAGTTAATGAAGTTATAAAATTTCATCACAAGAAAAACTTTTTTGGAAAACAAAGCTTAAAAATTTCGATTGAAAATTTTAACAAGGCAATTGCTAAAGGTATTCTTAAGGTAATGAATAAAATAGGGATTTCTACACTTCACTCCTATAGAGGATCCCAAATATTTGAAGCACTAGGCCTAAGAGAAAGTTTTACAGAAAAATATTTTTCAAATACCCCTACAAGAATTGAAGGAATTGGTCTTTACAGTCTTGAAAAAGAGCATTCTAAACGTCATCTTAACGCATTTTCAAAAGAAAATTCTTTTATGAGTCTCGAAATTGGAGGAAGTTATAGATGGAGAAGAAATGGTGAAGCTCACATGCTAAATCCCTCAACTATTTCTAAATTACAACAGTCTGTAAGGGAAGATAGTTATGAAACATACAAAATTTACTCTGATTTAATAAACAAACAGAACAAACAATTAATGACCTTAAGAGGGATGTTTAAATTTGTTAATCATGACCCGATTCCAATTGAAGAAGTAGAACCCTGGACAGAAATAGTTAAAAGATTCAAAACGGGCGCTATGTCTTACGGATCTATCAGCAAAGAAGCTCACGAAAACTTAGCAATAGCGATGAACAGAATTGGAGGAAAGAGCAATTCAGGTGAGGGCGGAGAAGACCCTTTACGCTTTAAAAAAATGTCTAACGGAGTTTGGAAAAATAGCGCAATTAAACAGGTAGCATCTGGAAGATTTGGAGTAAGTTCAAACTATTTAACAAATGCAAAAGAAATTCAAATTAAAATGGCACAAGGTGCAAAACCTGGTGAGGGAGGACAATTACCTGGTCCTAAAGTTAATCCAATGATTGCTAAAGTTAGAAATTCAACTCCATATGTTGGATTAATTTCTCCTCCACCACATCATGATATTTACTCGATTGAAGATTTGTCTCAACTAATATACGACTTGAAAAATGCAAACAGAGAAGCAAGAATAAACGTAAAATTAGTTTCTGAAGTAGGTGTAGGTACCATCGCTGCCGGAGTTGCCAAAGCAAAAGCCGATGTAATTTTAATTTCAGGTTTTGATGGTGGAACTGGAGCATCTCCATTAACATCACTAAAACATGCTGGATTGCCTTGGGAACTTGGAATCGCTGAAGCCCAACAAACCTTAGTAATGAACGGTCTAAGAGGAAGAATTGTTTTAGAATGCGACGGACAATTGAAAACTGGAAAGGATGTAGCAGTTGCATGTTTATTAGGAGCTGAAGAATTTGGTTTTTCAACGGCCCCGTTAGTAGCTTCTGGATGTATAATGATGAGAGCTTGTCATTTAAATACATGTCCTGTTGGAATTGCTACACAAGACCCTGAACTAAGAAAAAATTTCAAAGGAAAGCCAGAACATGTAATTAACTTTATGTACTATGTGGCGGAAGAATTAAGAGAGATAATGGCTAAGCTTGGTTTTAGGACTGTTGACGAAATGGTCGGTCAAAGTCAAAAAATGAATATGGAAGATGCTATAAAAAATTATAAAACCAAAGGCATTAATCTTTCAAAGATTCTTTTTAAACCTGATGTTCCAGAAAGTACATCTATTAAAAATAATTCTAAGCAAAATCATAATTTAAAAAAAGTTATCGATTTTAAAATACTTTCTGAAGCAAAATTAGCTATTGAAAAAAGAGTCAAAATGAGTTTGTCTTACCAAATTAAAAATACTGACAGAACTGTTGGTGCAATTTTGAGTAATGAAATATCAAAATTATATGGTGAAAAGGGGCTTCCTGATGATACTTTGAAACTTAATTTTAAAGGTGCAGCTGGACAGAGTTTTGGAGCGTTTAGTACAAAAGGTTTAACAATGATAGTTAACGGTAATACAAACGATTACTTCGGAAAAGGTCTTTCAGGTGCTAAAATTATTGTTAAAATTCCTGAAGAATCAAGTTTTCTTTCACACAAAAATATAATTACTGGAAATGTGGCACTCTACGGTGCTACCTCAGGTGAAGCTTATATTAATGGTATAGCAGGAGAAAGATTTTGCGTAAGAAATTCAGGTGCTACTGCTGTAGTTGAGGGAGTCGGAGACCATGGATGTGAATATATGACAGGTGGTACAGCCTTAATCCTTGGAAATATTGGTAGAAACTTTGCAGCCGGAATGAGCGGAGGAACTGCTTATATTTATAAATCTGAAGAATTTGATAAAAGAAACTTTAATTTAGAAATGATTGAGTTTGAAAATCCAAGTAAGCAAGATTTAGATTTAATTAAAAAACTTATTGAGAATCATTTCAGTTACACGTCTAGTAGGTTAGCAGAAAAACTTTTAATAAATTGGAAAAAAGAATCTTTAAATTTTGTAAAAATTATGCCTACTGAATATAAATTAGCTCTAGAAAAAATGGCAAAAGATAAAATTTCTGAAATAATAAAATAATATGGGAAAACTTAAAGGATTTATTGAGTTTGAGAGGTCTGAAGAGGGACTAATTCCTGTAAGAAAAAGAATTAAAAACTACAATGAGTTTACAATTAAACCCTCTGAAGATAAGCTTAAAAAACAAAGCGGTAGATGTATGGACTGTGGAGTTCCTTTTTGTCACAGCGGGTGTCCCCTTGGAAACTTAATTCCAGATTTTAACGACGCTGTTTACCACAATGAATGGGAAAAGGCTTTATCAATTTTACATTCAACTAACAACTTTCCTGAATTTACTGGTAGATTGTGTCCAGCACCATGTGAAGCTGCTTGTGTGCTAGGTATAATCAATCCTCCAGTTTCTATTGAAATGATTGAGAAATACATAGTTGAGAGAGGATTTAAGGAAGGATGGATTAAACCTAATATACCTAAAAAAAGAAGTAACAAAAAAATTGCTGTTATAGGTTCAGGGCCAGCAGGTCTAGCTGCTGCTCAGCAATTAAATAAAGCAGGGCATAATGTAGAGGTTTTTGAAAGAGATAAAAAAATTGGTGGTCTTTTAAGGTATGGCATTCCAGACTTTAAGATGGAAAAACATATTATTGATCGAAGAATTAATATACTTAAAAAGGAAGGTATTAAGTTTAAAACAAATATTGATGTTGGTGAAAATTATTCAATCAAAGAATTAAAAAAATTTGATGCAATTGTATTGTGCACGGGTGCAACAATAAAAAGATCCCTTCCCATAAAAGGATCAGATTTAAATGGAATAAAACAAGCAATGGATTTTTTAAAACTGCAAAATCAAGTAGTTGATAATTTAAAAAAAACATCTAATATTCTTAATGCCAATGGAAAAAATGTAATTGTTATTGGTGGAGGAGATACTGGGTCCGATTGTATAGGAACTTCCAATAGACAAGGAGCAAAATCTGTGACAAATTTTGAAATAATGCCAAAGCCATCAAAATCAAGATCTGAAGAAAATCCTTGGCCCTTCTGGCCTTTTAAACTTAAGACAACTAGCTCTCACGAAGAAGGTATTCACAGGGAATGGAGTATTTTAACGAAGGAATTTGTTGGTGACAAAGATGGTAATGTAACTGGCTTGAAAACTATTGAAGTTGAGTGGATAAAAAAAGAAGGGGAAAGACCTCAATTAAAAGAAATTGAAGGGAGTGAAAAATTATGGCCCTGTGACTTAGTCTTATTGGCATTAGGTTTTACTGGGCATGAAAAAAGCTTAGTTGGCCAATTGAAGGTTTTAACAGATGATAGAGGTCAAATTACTACAAAAAATTACCAATCTAATATCCCTAATATTTTTTCTGCAGGTGACATGAGACGAGGCCAATCCTTAATTGTTTGGGCAATTTCTGAAGGTAGAGAGGCCGCTTTCCAAGTAGATAAGTTTTTGACTGGACATTCCAATTTAGAAACTAAAGAAAAGGGAGATTTACCAAATGTAAGATAGCTTAACTCAATTAAAAAAATTCCAAACCAATCCGAATCGTATTGTAAAATCTCTGTAAGGATAATCCGGTGATGAGTAAAAATTATTTCCCGAAAAAGTAGAATTAAAATGTTCTGCTTTTAAAAATAACCTTGTTTGTTGAATTTTTGCATTTATAAAAAAATCTATTATTGGAAATCCTCCAATTTGTTTTTTTGATTGAACATGAAAAGAACTAATCAAAGGATTGTATTCGTCTGCATAATATTTAGAAAAATATTTAAAAGTAAATCCTGACTGAAAGAATAAAGCTCCTTTTAATATAGTATTTGAATAATATATTGTATTTCTAGAAATGAAATTAGGTAAATTTAAAATATCTTCGTCTTGATCTACAGTTTGATACAAAATAGTATTATTCAATGCAAACTTTCCAAACTTAAATTCTTTATTCCATTTAATTCGTAAATAATCCATAGTTGATTTGTTTTGAGCAACCAAAGGAACCATAGAAATATCGTCATCTCCAGAAAGATAGAAATATGTGAAGTTATCAATTGTTCTGAGATCAAACCTTATGTTTCCATAGTTTTGAAATTTAAAATCTAAAAATACATTACTGTATTGAGTCCTTTGAATCTCATTATTCCAATTAACATCTAAATACCCACTGCTGTATAATTCATAATAAAACCCTGGATGTTTGTTTAAAATGTTTATACCTAATGAATAATTAATTTTATTTTTCTTTGATGAACTGACATAGAGATCTATTAAATTACCCAATCTATCTCCAAATAAATTTTTGGTTATAGTTGCATTTAAATCATGATTAAAAAAAGATTTATTGAATTTAAAAGTCAATGCGCTTTCGTTTTGACTTAAACTTTTAAAATCAGCACTTAAAGAATTTGATTTATAATTGTAATTATAGTTTGTATAAATAACCTTGATTTTACCAAAAAAATTGGAGTTTAAGTAGGAATACAATTCATTTAAAGTAGTTTTAATTTCAGCTTTATCGTCAATTCTACTTAAAGCTGAATTTATAGTTCCGTAAAAGTTGGTTGGGCTATCTTGGGAATAAGTATTTTTTAAAGTTTCATATTGAAATCTATGACCAATTGATACTGTATTTTTTTTTGAACTAGTGACGTT
>JAQWJH010000075.1 GCA_029248455.1 Flavobacteriaceae bacterium | reverse complement strand
CGAAAACCTTAATTTGATCAAGTTTTCAGATATTGCTTTACTGTACCTTAAAGAAAAAGGATTAGAACCATTTATTTGTGACACAGAGACGCAAGCTAGAAATTATTTTAATGAAAATAAAACAGATCATAATTGGCCTTGTCTTTTTACAAAATCAGATACCTCAGGGGAAAAAGATTTTGAAGAGTTCTTTACTGAAAATGAAAAACTTGATATGGATAGGTTTGATAAATTAGGAGTTATAAAGAATGAATTAGATTATCAAGAGCAAAAGCTTCTGTTTTTTGAAAAAGAAATTTTAAAATTGAAAAGAAGTAAAGTATGGGACAAGAAAGAAATAAAAGAACTTTTTAATTATATGATACCTGATTTTGAACACAAAGAAACTGGTAAATATTTAGACAATAAGATGTAAAAATGAATAAGGAATCAATTACTTTTTTCAGAGATAAGTTTAATACGAATGAATTTATCCCTCTTCACGTACCTACTTTTAGTGGTAATGAAAAGAAATACTTAAATGAGTGTATAGATTCAACTTTTGTATCTAGTGTTGGGCCCTTTGTTGATGAATTTGAGGACTTAATGAATCAAATTACAAAAACTAAGAAAACTACAGCTGTTGTAAATGGCACGGCAGGTCTTCAGGTAGCACTTAGATTAGTAGGAGTGAAAAAAAATGATGAAGTAATTACACAGGCTTTAACTTTTGTCGCTACTGCAAATGCTATTGCGTATAATAATGCGCATCCAATTTTTTTAGATGTTGATCTTGATACAATGGGACTATCTCCAAATGCTGTTGATGATTTCTTAGAAGAATATGGTGAATTGCGAGAAGATGGTTGTTACAATAAAAAAACAGGCAGAAAAATAGCTGCATGTATACCTATGCATACTTTTGGGTTTCCAGTTCATTTAGATGAGTTATTGATAGTTTGTAATCGTTGGAAAATTCCTTTAGTAGAGGATGCTGCAGAATCATTAGGGAGTGAGTATAAAGGTAAACCAACTGGATCTTTTGGTGAGATCGGAGTTTTCTCATTTAATGGCAATAAAATAGTGACTTCTGGTGGTGGTGGTGCCATTACAACTAACAATATTAAATTAGGAGAAAGAGCAAAATTTTTAACAACAACTGCAAAACAGCCCCATCCGTTTGAATATATTCACAACGAATTAGGTTACAATTTTAGAATGCCTAATCTAAATGCTGCTCTGGCTTGCGCACAATTAGAACAGTTAGATTTGTATCTAAATAAAAAAAGAAGCTTAGCTAATAGATATGAAAAATTCTTTTCTAGTAAAGGGATTAAATTCAGAACAGAAACTAAAAACACCAAAGCAAATTATTGGTTGATGTGTATTGAACTCGAAAATTCTAAAGAACGTGATTTATTTTTAGAATCTACTAATTCAAATAATGTTATGACAAGACCTATTTGGAAGTCAATGGATTTTCTTCCGATGTATAAAAATTGTCAAAAGGATGAATTATTAAATACAAGATTTTTAGAAGCAAGAATAGTAAACATACCTAGCAGTGTAATATTATGATAAGAAAACTAAAAATAGGTTATTTTGCAGATGGGCCTTGGTCACACAATGCATTTGAAAAAATAGTAAATGATGACAGATTTGATATTAGGTTTATCGTTCCAAGGACCGACACACAAGATGTTACACTTTTTAATTTTTCTAAAAAATATAGTATTGATTATTTTAAATTAAAAAATGTTAATTCAATAACTAGTATAAATAAAATATCAGATTATGATTGTGATGTATTAGTTTCAATGAGTTTCAATCAGATTTTCAGAAAAGAAATAATTAATCTTACTCGAATCGGAATAATTAATTGTCATGCAGGTAAATTGCCTTTTTATCGAGGTAGAAATATTTTAAATTGGGCTTTAATAAATGATGAAAAAGAATTTGGAATTACTGTGCATTTTGTAGATGAAGGAATTGATACAGGAGATATAATTTTACAAGAAACTTTCAAAATATCAGATGAGGATAATTATGATTCCTTACTAGAAGTGTCCTATAAATCTTGCCCGAGTGTTTTATTTGAAGCGTTAGTTAAAATTGCTGAAAAAAATTATAAACGAATAGACCAGAGTACTATTCATCCAGTGGGTTTCTATTGCGGGATGAGAAGTGATGGAGATGAAATCATTAATTGGGATGACAACTCAAGAAATATTTTCAACTTTATTAGAGCCATTTCTAAGCCTGGGCCTATTGCAAGAACTTATAACAACAATATAGAAATAACAATTAATAATTCTAGTTTTATTAAAGATGCACCTAACTATATTGGTACAACTGGACAAATTCTAAGTAAAACTAAAATAGGGTATTTAGTAAAGACTAAAGATTCATTTATAGAAATTTTTGATATTAATGGCAAAGTTAAAGTAGGAGATAAATTAGGTAAATGAAAAAAATAATTATAATAGCAGAAGCAGGAGTTAATCATAATGGAGAAATTTTGATTGCAAAAAAGTTAATCGATGTAGCTAGTCACGCTAAAGCAGATTACGTAAAGTTTCAAAGTTTTAAGGCAGATAAATTAGTTAGTCCAATAGCTAAGAAGTGTGATTATCAATCTAAAAACATTGGAGATAATGATGATTTGCAGTTCAATATGTTAAAAAAATTAGAGCTTACTGATGAAGACCATAAAGAGTTAATCTCATATTGTAAAAAAAAGAATATTAAATTCCTTTCAACTGCATTTGATACCCATGGAGTAAAATATTTAGATGAGCTGGGCTTGGATTTATTTAAAATCCCTAGTGGTGAAATAACTAACTTTCCTTATCTACGTGCAATTGCTCAAACTGGAAAACCTGTAATTCTCAGCACAGGAATGAGTACTATTAAGGAAGTTGGTGATGCTCTTCATGTATTTAAGAAATATGGTTTAGATAGTAAAGATATCACGATATTGCATTGTAATACAGAATATCCAACTCCAATGAACGATGTTAACCTAAAAGCTATGTTAACAATTAAAGAAAAGTTTGGGGTTTCAATAGGTTACTCCGATCATACACTTGGAATAGAGGTGCCTATCGCTGCTGTTGCAATGGGTGCTTCTGTAATTGAAAAACATTTTACTTTAGATAGTACATTACCTGGACCAGATCATGCGGCATCATTAGAGCCTGGTGAATTAAAAGCGATGGTGAAATCCATAAGGAATGTAGAGGCTGCAATTAGCGGTGATGGGTTAAAGAAACCAAGTGAGAGTGAAATGAAAAACATTGCTATTGTGCGAAAAAGCATACATATTTTAAAATCTTTGAAAGCAGGAGATATAATCAGTGAGGATGATATATTCGCTTTGAGACCAGCAGGAGGAATATCACCAATGAAATGGAATGAAGTAATTGGCAAGAGTGTAGTTAAAGACATTGAGGCATATGATATATTAAATTGGGACAATATAAAATCGTAATTTGACAAAGAATGATTGTAAATAAAAGAAAAATTTGTGTAGTTACAGGAACAAGAGCTGAATATGGTCTGTTGTACTGGACAATGAAACGAATACAAGACGAGCCAAATTTAGAATTGCAAGTTATTGCTACAGGGATGCACCTTTCTCCAGAGTTTGGAAACACTTATAATATCATTGAAAATGATGGATTTAATATAGATAATAAAATAGAGTGTTTATTAAGTTCGGACACAGGGGTAGGTATTTCTAAATCTGTAGGTTTGGGAATCATTTCGTTTTCTGAGGCATACGCACAATTACAGCCAGATATTGTTTTGGTTTTAGGCGATCGATTTGAGATCATGGGAGCTGTTACTGCTGCAATGATTTGTAGGATTCCAGTAGCACATTGTCATGGAGGAGAAGCAACAGAAGGCCTTATTGATGAAGCGATTAGGCATTCATTAACAAAAATGTCTCAAATTCATTTTGCTTGCACAGAGGAATATAGGAATAGAATTATTCAGTTGGGAGAACTTCCTTCAAATGTTTATAATGTAGGAGGTTTAGGAATAGAAAATATTAATAAATTAGATTTACTAGACAGAGAAGCTTTTGAAGATTCTATTAATTATAAGCTTAAAGAGAATAATTACTTAGTCACTTTTCATCCAGTTACTTTGGATGACGCTTCAGCTGAAACTCAATTTAGTGCTTTGATCGATGCGTTGGATAAGCTAGATGATTCGCTAATTATTTTTACAAAACCAAATGCAGATAATGAAGGTAGGATTATTATAAAATTGATAGACGAGTATGTGTCAAAAAACAAAAACAAGGCCGTTACTTTTACATCTTTAGGGCAGTTGAGATATTTATCAGCTATTCCTTTTATGACCGCAGTTGTTGGAAACTCTTCAAGTGGATTACTTGAGGTTCCTTCTTTTAGAATACCTACAGTAAATATTGGTGATCGACAAAGAGGAAGAATACAAGGTGATTCCGTTATTAATTGTGATCCAACAGAGACTTCAATTAAAAAAGCACTAGATATTGCAAAGTCAAAAGAGTTTAGAGACAATATAAAAGATAAAGTTAGCCCGTATGGTGAAATTAATTCATCAGAAATTATTATTGATAAATTGAAAAATATAAGTTTAGATGGTATTCTAAAAAAGAAGTTTTATAATTTATAAGAATGAAAATAATATTTATTGGATCGGTTGAATTCTCAGCTAAAACATTAGAAAAATTAATTGATATTGATGCTAACATAGTTGGTGTTATTACCAAAGAATCATCGGCTTTCAATAGTGATTTTAAAAATTTAAAACCATTAGCAATGCTTCACGGAATTCCTGCGCTTTATTCAAATGACATTAATAGCGAAGAAACTTTACTTTGGATTAGAAAATTAAAACCTGACATATTGATGTGTTTTGGTTGGTCGAATTTAATTAAAAAAGAAGTACTTGAGGTTGCTCGAATGGGTGTAGTTGGCTTCCATCCAGCACTGTTGCCAAATAATAGAGGTAGACATCCTTTAATTTGGGCCAAAGCCTTAGGGTTAGAGAAGTCAGGTAATACATTCTTTTTCATGGATGAAGGAGCAGATACTGGAGATATTTTATCTCAAAAATCTTTTAAAATCAAGAAGGAAGATGATGCAAGTAGCTTGTATCAGAAGATGGTTGATCTTGCAATTATTCAAATACCAGAGTTTCATGATCAGCTAAAATCTGGTAATTATCCTAGAACTTCACAAGATAAAAATGCTGGAAACACGTGGAGAAAAAGGTCCATAAAAGATGGTTTAATTGACTTTCGACTTTCTACACGACAAATTTGTAATCTTGTAAGAGCATTAACAAAACCTTATGTTGGTGCTCATATAGCAATAAAGAAAAAAAACTATGTAGTTTGGAAGGTTGAGGAAGGTGAGACAGAGGCTTCAGTAATCAATATTGAGCCAGGAAAAGTCTTAAGTATCGTAGAAAACAAAATTGAAGTTAAAACAGGTGACGGCTCAGTTTGGTTAGTTAATCATGAACTCAAAGCATTACCGAAAATTGGAACATATTTATGAAGAAAGTATTAGTTGTAGCAATTCATCCAGATGATGAAACATTGGGTTGTGGTGGGACCTTATTAAAGCACAAGGAATCTGGTGATGAGATTCATTGGTTAATCGCAACAGAAATGACTGTTGAACACGGATTTAAAGAAAGTGTCGTCAGAAAAAGAAAAGAAGAAATTCAAAAAGTTAATAGACTTTATAATTTTGATTCTATAAACAGACTAGGTTTTCCAACTACGAAAATAGATAATAATGACATAAGTTTTTTAGTCAATAAGATTTCTAAAATATTTAATCAAATTAAGCCTGATACTGTATACTTACCATTTAAATCGGATGTACATAGTGATCATCGTTGTTTTTTTAATGCTGCATTTAGTTGTACAAAATCCTTTAGATATCCTTTTATTAAAAGAGTATACATGATGGAGACACTTAGTGAAACAGAGTTTGCTCCTAGCACAAAAGAAGATAGTTTCATTCCAAATATTTTTATAGACATTAGTGACTATATAGATAAGAAAATAGACATTATGAAAGTTTTTGAAAGTGAAATTGGAGATCATCCTTTTCCTAGAAGCGTGCGAAATATAAAAGCTTTAGCAACTTTTAGAGGAGCTAGTTCAAATTGCAACTATGCTGAAAGCTTTATGTTGTTAAAAGAAATAAGATAATTATGGATATTAACAAATTTATAGTTAGTGTAAGGAGTTCTTTACTGGATGTTTTAAAAATAATTGACGAGACAAGTTCTATACAAACTGTTTTTGTTTTAGATGATGAAAATAAAGTATTAGGAACTATTACTGATGGTGATATTAGAAGGTCTTTTATAAAAGGATTGACACTTGAGAATCCTTTAATAGATTTTGTGTATAAAAATTTTTATTATTTAGAATCCAATAAAAAGGATTTTGAAAAGTTGAAAGAATTTAGAGATGAACAAATTAAAGCTGTTCCTATTCTTTCAGAAACCGGTGAAATACTTGAAATCATAGATTTTTCAGTGATGAAATCATTGTTGCCAATAGATGCAGTTATTATGGCAGGGGGGCTCGGCAGTAGATTAAAACCCCTTACAGACAACACTCCAAAACCATTAATCAAAGTTGGTAATAAAGAAATAATTTCTTATAATTTTGACAGGCTTTATCAATACGGTATTTTTAATCAGTTCATTTCAGTAAATTACTTAGGGAACCAAATTGAAGATTTTTGTATTGATTATAATGACAAGATTAATTTTCAAATAATTAAAGAAGATCAATTTTTAGGAACAGCGGGTTCCTTGTCGTTAATTGATGATTTTTATAATGATACCATTTTGTTAATGAACTCAGATTTGTTGACGAATATTAATTATGAAGATTTCTATAGGTCATTTAAAGAAAACAATGCAGATATCATGGTTGCATCAATACCTTATGATGTTAGTTTGCCTTATGCTGTTTTTGAAACACAGAACAATAATAGGCATGTAAAATCATTTAAAGAGAAACCTAAATATACCCATTATGCTAATGCAGGAATATATCTTATGAAGAAAAGTGTCCTAAGACATGTTCCGAAAAAGGAATTTTATAATGCAACAGATCTAATGAATGCTGTTATTAATCAAAACGGGAAGTTGATTCATTTTCCAATAACAGGATATTGGTTGGATATTGGTAAGCACGATGATCTTAAAAAAGCTCAAAGGGATATTTCACATATAGACTTTGATTAATTATGATTAAAAACAAATCCATTCTAGCGATAATTCCTGCCAGAAAAGGAAGCAAGAGGTTAGTAGGTAAAAATATGCTTGATTTAAAAGAGAAACCCTTAATAGCTTGGACTATTGAGGAAGCTTTAAAGTCTAAATATATAGATAATATTATAATTTCTACAGATGATGAAAATATAATAAATTTATCTAAACAGTATAAGGGAATTAATATCCCTTTTATTAGGCCAAAAGAATTATCCTCAGATAGAGCTACTTCTTTAGAAGTTGTTTTACATTCGTTAAGTTTTTATAAATCAAATGATAAGAAATTTGATTATGTGATGTTGTTACAGCCAACATCTCCATTAAGAAAAAGTAAAGACATTGATAATTCAATAGAAGAGTTAACAGATGGAATTAAATCTGTGGTTTCAGTTTGTGAAACCGATCATTCGCCTTTATGGAGTAATAAGTTGCCAGAAAATAAATCTATGAAGAATTTTTTATCAAAAGAGTTTTTAAACTTAAGATCTCAAGATTTACCCAAGTATTATAGATTAAATGGAGCTATATATATATCAGAAGTGAAATATTTAGTTAAAGAAAAAGGTTTTTTGGGAGACCAAACTAAGGCATATATTATGCCAATTGAAAGGTCAATTGATATTGATACAAAAATAGATTTAGAATTGTGCAAAATTTTATTAAATGAAAACAATAAGGATAATACCTAGATTAGATGTTAAAGGCCCTAATTTAGTAAAAGGAATACACTTAGAAGGATTAAGAGTTTTGGGAAATCCAAACGTTTTTGCAAAATACTACTATGAAAATGGTGCGGATGAATTACTATATTCAGATGTAGTTGCTAGTTTATTTGAAAGAAATAGTTTATCAGAAGTTATCTCATCAACAGCTAAAGAAATTTTCATACCAATAACTGTTGCAGGAGGTATAAGAACCCTTGAAGATATAAAAAATATTTTAAGAGTAGGAGCTGATAAAGTTTCTTTAAATACAGCAGTAATTAAAAATCCAGACTTAATAGAAAAAGCTTCAAGGATGTTTGGTTCATCTACCATAGTTGTAACTATTGAAGCAATTAAAGAATCTGAAGGTAAATACTTTGCGTACACAGATAATGGTAGAGAGATGACTGGAATAGAAGTTGTAGAATGGGCAAAGAAAGTTGAATCTTTAGGTGCTGGAGAGATTATAATAACCTCAGTAGATAAAGAAGGTACCGGAGAAGGTTTTGATATTGATTTAACAAGAATGGTTTCAGAATCAGTATCAATCCCAGTTATTGCTCATGGTGGAGCTGGGACTCCTCAGGATGTTGTTGATGTGGTGAAAAAAGGAAAAGCAGATGCAGTTTCTTTAGCATCAATATTACATTATGGAATAATAAATAATCAAAATTTCGAAAAAAATTCAGATGAAGGGAATATAGAGTTCTTAAAGAAGAAAAATAAATTTGGAAAAATCACACCATATGATTTAATTAAATTAAAAAATTATTTATTGGAACATAATATCCAATGTAGAAATTAGTTATGAAGAAAGTAGCAATTATAGATTTTAAAGTAGGAAATATATTCAGTGTTGTTCAGGCTTGTGAAAAAATAGGTTTAACTGTTGAGGTTACATCGGATTACGATACAATTTTATCCTCAGATGGAGTTATTTTACCTGGCGTTGGGGCGTTTGGGGACGCTATGAAAAATTTAGAAGATCAAAACTTAGTTGTGACAATCAAAGATTTTATAAAGACAGGTAAGCCATTTATGGGTATATGTTTAGGGTTACAGCTTTTGTTTACTTACAGTGAAGAATTTGGCACTCATAAAGGCTTAGATATTATTAATGGCTGGGTAAAGAAGTTCGATAATTCAAAAGATAAAGTACCTCAAATAGGTTGGAATAAAATATATAAGAGTAGTAATGATTGGAAAAAAACACCTTTAAATAATACAATCAATAATGAGTATATGTATTTTGTACATTCCTATTATGTTAAACCTTATGATGAAGATGTTATTTTATCAAACACAAATTATTCAGGCTTAGAGTATTGCTCATCAATAATAAAAGGTAACATATTTGCAATTCAGTTTCATCCTGAAAAAAGTGGAGAAAAAGGATTAGAAATATATAAAAACTGGAGTAAATTTTTATAATATAATAATAAAAAAATGAATAAAAAATTAGAAACCTATTATGGCCTTCCTTCCGAAGTAAAATTTTGTACTAAGTGTGTTATGTCAAATCAAAGACCAACATCTACAAGTGAGTTTAAACACACAATTAACTCTAAAAAGAACACTATGCATTTCGATGAAAATGGTGTTTGTGATGCTTGTAGAACTGCAGAACAAAAGGAAAATATTAATTGGGGTATGCGTGAAGAAGAGTTATTAAAGCTTTTAGATAAACATAGGAAAAATGATGGATCATACGATTGCTTAGTCCCTGGTAGTGGAGGTAAGGACAGCGCATATCAAGCTCATGTTTTAAAGTATAAATATGGAATGAACCCATTGACTTACACATGGCCCCCAATACTATACACTGATTATGGATATGAAAATTGGAAAAATTGGATAGAAGTTGGAGGCTTTGATAATGTAACATTAAAACCTAATGGAAAAGTAATGAAACTTTTAACTAGATTGTCAATTGAAAATATTTTTCATCCATTTCAAACTTTCTTTTTTGGTCAAAAAAATTTAGCACCAAAAATTGCTGCTAAATTTGGAATTGATTTAGTCTTTTATGGTGAAAATGAAGCTGAATATGGTAACCCTATTGCAGACAATAATACTTCTTTGAGAGATAAGGCCATTTTTGCAGCAGATAATATTGATGATATATATTTAGCAGGTGTCTCTATCAAAGACTTACATAACAAACATAATTTATCAAAAAATGATTTATCTTTATTTTTACCACCAACATTGAGTGAAATTGAAAATTCTGATATTAGTGTAAGATATTTAGGTTATTATTTAAAATGGACTCCGCAGGAGGTTTATTATTATGCTGTTGAAAATACAGGTTTCAAAGCCCGTCCTCACAGATCCCAAGGCACATTTAGCAAATACAGTAGTATTGATGATAAAATTGATGATTTACATTTTTATACTACTTTTTTAAAATTTGGAATAGGTAGAGCAACATATGATGCTTCACAAGAAATAAGAAATAAACATATTACAAGAGACGAAGGACTTGCGTTAGTTAAAAGATTTGATGGAGAATTTCCAGATAGATATTTTGATGATATAATGAAATACATTGATATGGAGCCAGAATATTTTCATCAATTGTGTGATAAATTTAGATCTCCGCATTTATGGGGTAAAGATGAAAACAATAAATGGAGATTAAGATATAATGTTTCAGGAAATGGTCTGAATCAAGGAAATTAAACTATTACCTTTTTTATTCTTTAGTAAGCTTTTAATTCTTGTGCGTTAAAAATAGGTGAATAATACACTAAAATTAATAAGATTCTAAAAACTTTAGACACCATTACTTAATTTAATATGATTCAAAGAAACAGCTTTGGTCAAAATTGTTTTTTCACATTTTTTTCTACCGTAAAACAAATCATTTAATATGCTAAAAAAAATATATTCACATATAGTACGACCATTTATAATTAGGAAAATATTTAAAAATGAGTTAAACAATATTAAAAATATACCCGAAAATAAAATTATTTTAAACAGTGTTAGATTTGTGCCTAATGTTTTTTTGATGGAGCTTAATTTAGCATTGATTTTTTTAAAATCTGGTTATTCTGTCGAGATAATTTTGGATGACGGCGAATTTGAGCACAACGATACTGTTTTGTACAGATCAAATAAATCGTTATCATATTATAATTTTATTTTTAGTTTAAATAAAGTTAAAAGAAAAATTGAATTTTTTTTGTGGAAAAAAGTAGTTGGAGGAATTACTAATAATTTAAACTTTATTAAAGTATCAGAAATTACAAAAAATATAACCACCTGTTTTAATCTTATTGATGAAAAAAATTATGTAAAAGAATCAATGATAAGGTTTTTTCAAACTGATAGAATTGATAATGATAATATACATATATGGTATGAAAAACTTACTTTTAAAAATGTTTACATATCTAAAAAAATTGGAATTTATGCAGATAATCAATTGAATAAAAATAATCAGACTTTATTTTTAACATCGCATGGAATTTATAGTGTTTGGGGTCCAGCCTTTAATGAAATAAAAATAGAAAAAAGAAAAATCGTGTATGGACCTAATTTTTATCAGATTAATTCTCTTTCTTTTTTCAATCATATACATCAGGTAACAAATAAAGAGGATAGTCTTTCACAATTTTTAAAAAAGGATTTAAGTAATTCAAAAATAGAAAAAGTATCTAATTATATTTCGAATAGATTTTCTTTTAATGAGAAAGATACAAAAGTATACTTTGCTAATGATTCAGAAAAAAAACAGTTTGTTTTAAAAGACCGCAAAGATTTACCAGGAAAAGTGTTTGTAGCGTATCCAAATATTGTCTGGGATGGCAATGTATATGAAAGGAATAATTTATTTATCACTATTTCCGATTGGATAATTACATTAATTGAGCATTTTAAAAAAGATAATACAAATTCACTTATTATTAGATTTCATCCGGCTGAAACAACCTGGTTTAAGGGAACAAAAACATTCGAATCAATAATAAAACAACATTTGAAAGGCATTGAATCATTCGATAATATAATTATCATATCCTCAGCTGTTTCATTTAACAGTTACAACCTTTTAAAGAATTATTCAGATTATACTTTAGTTTATGATGGAATAATAGGATTAGAATCGACATTCTTTAATGTGCCAGTAATCTTTGCTGCTAATGGTAGATTTAATGTATCTGATTATGGTATCCAATTTTACTCTGCTGAGGATTATATGGAATATATATCTAATCCTAAAAGTTATAATAAAATAGAAAGTGATAAAATAATAGCACAAAAATTAATTTACTACTACATGTTTGTAAATTCAAGATTTTTTCCTGTTCTAGACAATGAAAATAGTGATTTCGGTCTTGATATTGATGTGTTTTATAAAAATAAGGAAAAATTCAATTTAAGTATAGACTCTATAATGAAAGGTATAAACGAATGTTTATAAAAAGATTGCTAAATTCAACTAAATTATATGCATTAGCAAATCTTTTTTTTGCTGCAGCTAATGCTATTTCTAGTATTCTTATTGTTAAATTTTTCGGACTTCGCGTGTATGGTTACATAACTTATTTCAATAGTTTTGATACTATTATAGACTATTTTGGAGGTCATGCAAGATCAACATTCGAGTATGTATCGGCTAACTCAAAAAATCATTTAAATGTTATTAATTCATTTGCTGTTCTTCAGTTATTAATTGGGTTTATTTCAATTATTGTGTTTTGTGTTTTGACTTTTCTCCAACAAGATCCAATAGCCATAAAAGTTTGTCAAATGTTTATTTTTTTAAGCCCTGGTAAATCGTACTTAGGTTTTTTTAGAATACTTTCTAAAGTTTCAGGATCATTAAAATGGTATTCTAGTATAGTTATATTATTAAGTTTACTAAATATAATTTCTGTTTTTGTTTCAAACTTATACTTTGACTATTATACTTATTTGATTTTGCGATCAATTTTCTTAGGTTTATCTATATTCTTTTTGTTTTTTATTAACTCTTTAAGTGTAAATAATATTTATGAAAAATTAATTTATACAATAAAAGAATTAAAAACTAAATCTAAAGACTTATTAATTTATAGTTTCATCACTTTATTTAGTTTAGTCTTTGATAAATTACTAATAAAACATTTTTTTGGAGTTGAAGTATTAGGTGTTTTTTCATTGGCTTTCTTGGCATATACTATGTTTTTTATTTTTGGAGGGTCTATTATAGGAGGACATTTTAAACAATTAACTAATTGTATCTCTGATACTTATTTTAAAGTAATTAACAATTCAATTTTATGGATTATACTACTTATTATTTTTGTAGAGTTAATTATTTTAATATTTATAAATTATCCTATTTTTAACGTCTACAGAGTGTCACTCCCATACATGATTTGGTTAATCCCAGCTTCAATTCTATCAATTTTTGTTCAGATTTCTTATATTTTTTTGATCTCAAAAAAATATTTACACTTATTTAATAAAAGTTTTTTTTATGTAAGTTTTACTTATTTAATTATGGCACTTTCTTTAAGTATTCTTAATGATGATTGTATATGGTTTGCCATTCTTTTCTTAATTCACCAAGCTATGATTATTGTTTTAATAGCAATCAAATTTGATTTTTTAGCAAATATTTTCAAAAAAAGTATCACTCATTCAAAAATAATATTATTAGGTTTTATAATTTTTCAAATTACTTTTAATTTTTTATCACAATAAAAAATATCACTAAAATATGAAGAAGTATGTTATTATATCCCGACTAGAATCTTTCGATTTTCCATTATACGAAGCAACCCGAAAACAAGTTTGGTGGAATGCGAAAAAAAGACTAGCTGAAGGATATTCAGTATCAATAATTTTACTTTCTGATTTTAATAAAAAATATGTTAATGAAAATATAAATATTGAGTTTTTAAATAGGTGGTCATTGAACCCATTTATAGTGGCTGATAAAATACAATTTATCACTGGTAGCGTTAGTATTTGGCTTTTATTAAGTTTTTTTTTTAGAGGCGAAAAAACTGTAACCCTTACTGACGGAAATATGTTTGGGAAAAAATTTATTAAATTAAGGAAGGTTATAGTTAAATTACTACCATTATTATACAATGAAATAATTGTATATAGTAATTATCAACTTAATAGACTTAATATTAGAAAAAGTATAATAAAGACACCATTATTGCCAAGCATTCATATTGATTCTAAAATCAAAAGAGCAGATATACCTACTTTATTGTACATGGGACATTTAAGTTATTTCAAAGGAGTTGACACTATCATCAATTCATTTAAAGAAATTATTAATGAGTTTCCTAACTTAATATTAATCATCGCGAATAATTCAGTAAGAGGGGATGAAGATTTAATTAATGAAGTTACTAAGCTCAAACAAACGTATCCTAATAATTTAATAATTAAAGGAGTCGTTGATCCAATAAAAGAATTATCAGAAGCTTGGGTATACTTATATCCATTTAAGAAAGCTATGGGAACAATGGCTTTTGCTTTATCACTTTATGAGGCTGAAATTTGTAAAATTCCTTATATAGCTTGTGATGTAGGAGCTAACAAAGAATTTTTTAATTCTGATAATCTTATCAGTGTTAATGATAGTACCGCAATGAGTAAAAAAATTAGACAATTTATTTATGATCGAGAAAATAAAAAAAATTTATAAAGATAAGTCAAAGTATTATATTGACATTCTAAATAAAATTAAAGATAACGAGATAGACTTTGTGTTATTAGATTACATCATTCCAGATCATAATCCTGGTGATATGGATATAATGATAAATAGAAATGATAGTTTATCAGTTCAAAACATTTTGTTGAAAAATGGGTTTAATTATTATACTCATTATGATTCTTCTCAGATATTATTTAACAAGTATATTTATCAAATAGGCTTTATTCAATTTCATTTGTATGTTGGTTTGAGTTTTGGCAATAAATTTTATTTTAATGATATTCCAAAACTTAAAGGAATTCAAAGTGATATTAATTTTAGTTTTCTTGTTTTTCTAATGAAGTCTTTTTATGGCAATAGTTTTAAATATTATGTTCACGAAGAGTATAAAAAACAAATATCATTGTCAAGTTTCAATAATTATGTATGTTCAACTTTGCCAACTTCTAAAAGAGTTACAGATAGAGCCTTAGAAATTTATAATACAAAGCGTAATGAAACTATTCATAATTTATACACTAAAATCATTGTAAATAATTATAGATTTTTAACTTTTATTCTAAATAAAATTTCGAAAAAATTAAAAAGAATTAGAAATAAAGAGGATTTATTTGTTTTATTTATTGGGGTTGATGGTTCTGGTAAAACATTTCTTGTAAATGAATCATCTAAAGTCCTTCAAAAAGGAGGGATATTTCCAATTCCTAAATATCTAGGATTGAATAATAGTAAGATTTCCAAACTGTCTAAATTTCTAATACCCGAAAAGAAAAAAGTGAAAGTTAACCATGAAAAGATGGGGAATGAAAAAAACAAATTAGATTTGTTCAAAAAATTTCAAGTCGTACTTTTTTGGCTTGAATATAATTTTAGAATTTTTTTCCAAATTAAATTACTTCCAAATTCAGCTAAATCAATTTACTTAATTGATAGAAGTTATTTAGATTTATTATACTACCACAAAAATAATTTTGCTAAATTATTGTTTCTAAAATATAGTTTTAAGCCTACCCATTTAGTATATCTTACTGGAGAATCGTCCAAGATTTACATAAGAAAAAAAGAAGGATCAATTGATTTACATGAAAATAGAATTTTATTTTATAATAAACTTTATGATGAAATTCTAATTAATAAAAATAATAAAATACAAATTGATACTATAAAAAACTCTCCGAGTAATTGTACACATATGATATTAGATTTCATCTTATATGATAAATCTAATATCTGAAATAGATAACAGTTTAAGTAATGGGCATTTATATATACATATTAGATTATAATGACCATTACTCCCTATTTATATAAATTTTAAAAAATATTACTAAATATAATAATATGATAATAAGAAGTAAAGCACCTCTTAGATTAGGTTTAGCAGGTGGTGGAACAGATTTAGAGCCATACAGTAATTTGTTTGGAGGTCTTGTGCTTAATGCAACCATAAGCCTTTATGCACATTGTACTTTAGAGATTACTAACAATGGTTTTATTCAGTTTCATGCAGCTGATTTAGGTATTAATGAGAAATTCGAATCTCAAAATTTCTTAGAATTAAATAACAAATTAGATCTACACAAAGCAGTATACAATCGAATTGTGAGAGAATTTAATAATGATAAACCTTTATCTTTAAAACTTACCACTCATTGTGATTCTCCCCCAGGAAGTGGACTTGGGTCATCCTCAACTATGGTGGTTTCAATACTTAAAGCTTTTGTGGAATTATTATCTTTACCTTTAGGAGAATATGATATCGCATATCTTGCTTATGAAATTGAACGAAAAGATATAGGTTTAAGTGGTGGGAAACAAGATCAATATGCTGCTGCCTTTGGAGGATTTAATTTCATGGAGTTTTCAGAAAAAGACAAAGTAATCGTCAACCCGTTACGAATAAAGAATTGGATAAAGAACGAACTTGAGGCTAGTATTATTTTGTTTTATACTGGAGTATCTAGATCTTCTGCAGAAATTATAAATGATCAAATAAAAAACACAGAAGACTCTAAAAAAAATGCACTTGAAGCTATGCATAGTGTAAAAAAATCTGCAATTAATATGAAAGAAGCAGTTCTAAAAGGAGATATGACAAGCTTTGGAAAAATTTTAGAGAATTCTTGGGAATTCAAGAAGAAAATGTCAAATAAAATATCAAATTCTCATATTCAAGAAATTTTCACAACAGCAAAAGAAAATGGAGCTATTTCGGGAAAGGTTTCAGGCGCAGGAGGGGGAGGCTTTATAATGTTTTTTGTAGATCCAATTAATAAAGTCAAAGTTGTAAATTCATTAAACAAATTTAATGGTTTTATAGTAAATTTCAATTTTTCAAGTGGAGGTTGCCACGGCTGGAAAATATCCTAACAAATTCAAGTTATCATCTTTTAAATTAAAAATTATAAAAATATTAAAATGATTAAATCACAAATTAAAGAGTCAATTAATGTAAAAGAACAATTATTAAATAGTCCATCAGTTATTAGTGTAATTGATGAAGTTAGTGAAGAGTGTATTAAAATATTTAAAAATAGTGGTAAAATACTCTTAGCAGGAAATGGAGGGAGTGCTGCTGATTCTCAACATATTTCAGCAGAATTTGTTAGTCGTTTTTACTTTGATCGACCCGGTCTTCCTTCAATAGCATTAACGACTGACACTTCAGCTTTATTGGCAATTGGTAATGATTATGGCTTTGAAAAAGTATTCTCTCGACAAATTGAAGCTTTAGGAAATAAGGGAGATATGTTTATAGGTATATCTACATCTGGTAATTCTAAAAATGTAATTAATGCATTAATTGCTGCAAATAAAAAAGGCCTTACTACAGTTGGATTAATTGGTGAAAACGGAGGTGGGATGGAAAGTTTGTGTACATATTGCATTAAGGTTCCATCTAATCAAACCCCAAGAATTCAAGAGGCTCATATTTTGATTGGTCATATAATTTGTGCTATAGTTGAAGATACTTTTTTTGGAAATTTAAAATAATTTAAATTAATTAAGATTATACCTTTTTGAAGCTTAACCAATAACAAAACCTTTATGAAAATATATTTACATGATTTAATAGGTACTCACTCTGGAGTCAATTATTATTTAAATACTTTTGCAAAAAAAGCAAAGAAACATAACATCGATGTAAATATCAAATCTAATTATAGTTCAAAACACAATGTTTCTTATTATCCTTTTTTATTTCGAGGAGGATTAATTAAAATGCTTTTTCTTTTGTCATATAGTTATGCAAAATTCTTTTTAGCTATTTGTAAGTTGAAAAAAAATGAGATTATTATTGTTTCACTTTATGGCACTTATGTAGATTTTGGATTACTTATGATATCCAAAATATCTAGCAAAAATGTATTGTTAGATGTTCATGAAGTTGTGGACGAAAATTTCAAAGGATTAACATTAAGAAGATTATTTAAATATGGGTTTAAAGTTTGTGAGAATCCAATTATCAGCCACTCTAAAAAAGTTACAGCTAATCTTCAATTAAATGATTACAAAAATAAAGTTATTCAAACTCCACACATTAATTATGAAATTGATAAGTTTTATAATCTTAAAAACGTAATGGATGATGTAAAAAAATCTTTTGAAGATGGATTTACATATTTTCTTTTTTTTGGTAATATAATTCCTTCCAAGGGTGTTTTTGAGCTGCTCTCGACAATTGAGAAGATTGATTTTAATAACTCTAAAATTAGGATAATTATCGCTGGTAAGGATCGATTAAATTGCATAAAAGATTACTCTAACTATGAAGAGATCCATCAAAAATCTATTTTATTGTTGAAACATATTAATGATGATGAAATGAAGTATTTGTTTAATAAATCAGATTATATATTATTGCCATATCTAGATATTGCTCAAAGTGGTGTTTTAGAAATGGCAATTAATTTCAGAAAGCCAATTTTATCCTCAAACATTAAATATTTTAAAGACAAATTTTCAAAATATCCTTCATTTGGAAAGCCATTAGATACAAAAGATGCTATTAACTTTGCAAAAGCGATTGAATCTGAGGCAAAAAAATTAAATCATTTTAATTTTTATAAAGATGAGGATCTAGAAAATTACTTTAATCCAAACATTTTTAATAATTTCATCAACGAAATCATTAAATTTTTAAAATCATAGAATAAAAATGATTACAAAAGACAAATTTATATTTTAATAGCATACATCTTAACACATGTAATAATTATTAAAAGTGAAGATTATAAATTGTTTAAAATTAGCACTTTAAGTATTGATGATATTTAACAACATAAAGAAAAGTAAGCACATGTAATTAGCTGTTATTTTAAATTATAATCTTTAAACAATATGATTAAAAAAATATTAATTTCGTTACTTTTTGTTTATATTATCTTCGCTGATATTATTATTTCAGTATTAGAAATTAATTCACTGAAATCAATATTATCTGCATTAATATTTTTCTTGACATTTATATATTTCAGTATTAATTATAAAAAATTAATTTTTAAACAATTTATAATTGTTCCTATTTTTCTAATTGTTGTTTTTATTTTAATTTGGAAAGATTTAGGATACATTAATCTATTTTACACAACTATTTTTGGTTATATTTTGGCACAAGATTATTCTTTTTCAAAAAGAATGCTACTTTTTACTTCTATTATACAATTGATATTAACTTTGTATGAAAAAATTACTTTAAGTGTCATATACACAAAAGTAGTTTCAGGGGTTGTTAATAAAAACTCATATGATTATGGAAAAAGTTTTGAATTATTTGATGCTACTGGTTTTCGTCCGAAGGGCTTGTTTCCCGGAACACTTATTGGGACTTCTTTTATTATATATCTAGCTATGTTTTATAGAAATAATATAAGAATATTATTGTTATTGTTTGCTTCTGCAATTATTATTAATGGTCGTTT
>JAQWJH010000063.1 GCA_029248455.1 Flavobacteriaceae bacterium | reverse complement strand
TTTTTTATTTTCCCAAGCAGATTCAATAATTTTTTTCACTTTTATTTTTTATTCAAATATACATTCTAATTAATACTTTGAGATATTTTAAACTTAATTATTAATGAATTAACTTTGAAAGATGTCTAAAATTCTAGCTATCGATTACGGTTTAAAAAGAATTGGAATTGCAATTTCTGATGAAAATAGAATATTGGCTTTTGCCCTTGAAACAATTTCAAGTTCAGAAATATTCTCATACTTAAATCAAATTACAATAAAAGAAAATATTGATATTTTTGTAATTGGAAAGCCAATACAAAAAGATAACACACCATCAAATTTAGAAAGTAACATACAACAATTCATAAATAATTTAACGAAAATTTATCCGCAAATTAAACTTGATAGATGCGACGAGAGATTTACTTCTGTCATTGCTAAAAAAATAATTATTGATAGCGGAATTAATAGAAAAAAAAGAAGAAATAAAAAGTTAGTTGATAAAATTAGTGCTACATTAATTTTACAATCATATCTTGAAAAAAAAACAATATGATATTACCAATTATTGCTTATGGAAATCCGGTTTTAAAAATAAAGTGTGAGGAAATACATTTTAATTATCCAGATTTAGATAATTTGATAAAAAACATGTGGGAAACTATGTATTCTGCTAATGGAGTTGGATTAGCAGCCCCTCAAATTGGTAAGCCCATCCGACTATTTATTGTTGATGCATCTCCATTTTCTGAGGATAAAGAAATTAGTTTAGTTGAAAGAAATAAATTAAAAACTTTTAAAAAGATATTTATTAATCCTAGAATTGTTTGGTCTTCCTTAAATTTCTGTAGTTTCAATGAAGGTTGTTTAAGTATTCCAGATATTAGAGAGGATATAAAAAGAGAGGATGAAATAGAAATTCAATATCTAAATGAAAAATTTGAATCTAAAACTATAAAACTTAATGGCCTGTGTGCAAGAGTGGTTCAACATGAATACGATCATATTGAAGGGATACTTTTTACTGATAAGTTGAGTTCTTTTAAAAAGAAACTTCTAAGTGGAAAACTAAAAAATATTTCTTTTGGAAAAGTGAAGTGTGATTATCCAATGCAATATTTAAAATAATTTTATGTCTAAAGAACTTCAGCTTAAATCCTTAAACCGTTTGTTAATTATAATGGATGAGTTAAGAGAAAAATGTCCATGGGACAAAAAACAAACTTTTGATTCATTAAAACCATTAACTATTGAAGAGACTTATGAGCTTGTTGAAGCAATTTCTGAAAATAATGTTGAGGAAATTAAAAACGAACTTGGAGATTTGCTATTACATATTGTTTTTTATTCAAAAATTGCTAGTGAATCAAATAAGTTTGATTTCGCTGATGTAGCAAATAGTATTGCAGAAAAATTAATATATAGACATCCTCACGTTTATGAAAACAATTTGGAGTTAGATGAAGATCAAGTTAAGTTGAACTGGGAAAAGTTAAAACTAAAAGATGGTAAAAGGAGTGTTTTAGAGGGAGTGCCAAAAACACTTCCACCAATTTTAAAATCTATGAGAATTCAGCAGAAAGCTTCAAATATTGGCTTTAACTGGTCTAATGAAATTGAGTCGAAAGAAAAAGTAAATGAAGAATTGAAAGAGTTAAATGATGAAATAAACTCTGGGAATTTAGAAAAAATTAATAATGAATTCGGGGATGTTTTATTTTCTTTAATCAACTATGGTAAACATATTGGGGTTAATCCAGACAGTTCACTTGAAAAAGCGAATAAAAGATTTATTAATCGATTTAAGTACGTTGAAGAAAAAATGAATCTAGAGAATAAAACATTTGAAAATTTATCAAAAATTGATTTAAAAAAATATTGGGATTTAGCAAAAAAACAAGTTTAATTTTTTAAGATTTTTTTTTGGGCAATGATTTTTTCGATTTGTTTTTTGTTTTTCTTAATATCCTTATGGACTTTATTTAAGAGTTCACTTTCTTTAGATTTTTCATTAAAAAATGATAAATTATTTTCTAACGTTGAAACATCTTTTTTCAAAATATCTAACTCTTTATTGAGAATACTTATTTTCTTATTTTTTTCAACACTATCCATTATTTGAGATTTAAATTCAAATAATTTTGTTCTCGAATTTTCTTCGTTTAAACCAGAAGATTTGATGATTTTAAGAACAACTTTTTCAAATTGATTTTCTATATCGTCTTTCTTTGAACCTAGTTGCTTCCATTTTTTTAATATTTCATCTAAATTATTTTCTTGAGATTTACTTTGAATAGAATTAATGAATTTTTTCTGTTTTTCTTCGTTATTTTTAAGTTCAGTTAATTTATTTTCTTTTTCAGAATCCACTTTGTTAAAGAAATGATCACATAATAATCTGAATTTTTTCCAATTTTTTTCATTTATTTTATAGGGAACAGGGTTAATATTTTTCCATTCCCTCTGAATTAAGATTATTTCTTTCTTAATTGATTCTAAATTTTTGTTTTTCTTTAATATTTCGATTTTATTGATTAAATCCTCTTGCTTAAAAATATTTTCACGATATATTTTTTTCAGATTTTTGAAAAATATATTTTTTGTCAAATAAAAATCTTTAATTGTTGCTTTATAATTTTTCCAATAGTTATTTCTTTTTTTTGTGGGTATTGGACCAACCTTATTTAACTTAATTTTTATGTTTTCAAATTCTTTTATTTTCTTTTGCCATTCTTTTGATGTATTAGTTTCTTTTGAAATAATTTTTTTAATTTCGTTCAATAAATCGTTCTTTTTGATAAGATTTTCCTCAGTTATAGCATCTCTGTTTTATCAAATTCTTTTTTATTTTCAATTATTTTTTCCCCTAAATTTTTAAATTCTTTACTTAATTCTGTATCCTCTTTTTTTTCAACAGGTCCAAGTTCATATTTCCATCTTTTTTTTAGTCTTTCTAAAAATTTATGAGCACTTATCCTGTCTTCAATGTCAATTATTTTTTTTACTTGTTGAATTATTTTTTTCTTTTCACTTAAATTATGATTAACATCAATTTCTTTGAATTTTCTATTTAAATGAAGATAATCGTAAAAGTTTTTTACATGATGTTGAAAATTATTCCAAAGTATTTGACTTTCAGCTCTTGGAACAGGACCTATCTTAAACCAATTTTCTTGGATTTTTTTAAATTCAAGATATTTTTGACTCATTTTACTTTCATGATTGATTAAATTTTTTAATTCATCAATTAGATATTTTTTATCGGCCAAATTCTTTTTAAGATTTATATTTTGTTTCCTGTCTGTTGCCAACTTTTTTTCTATTTAAGTTACCTTTTTTTTACGAATTCCAAATTTTCCAACTTTCTTCGGCTTGTAGTTTCAACATTTTCATACCATTAATTACGAATGCGTTATTTAATCTACTTTTCTTTAAAAATTGTGTTTCTTCAGGATTATAAATTAAGTCATAGCATATGTGTCTACTGTCAATATATTGGTAAGGTATATTTGGACATTCATTTACCTTTGGGTAAGTTCCAACTGGAGAACAATTAATTATAATTTGACAGCTATTAAATACTTCTCTATCTAAATCGTTATATGTCAAATTTCCTTTTAAATTATTTCTGGAAACTGTTATACTTGTTATTTCTAATTTTTTTAATGCATGAATGATAGCCTTTGACGCACCACCACTACCTAAAATAATAGCTTTTTTATGTTTTTTAGTTAAATGTATTTTTATTGAGTTTAAAAATCCGATATAATCCGTATTATATCCTTTTAATTTTTTATTTGAGTCAATTTTAATTGTATTAACAGCACCTATTAATTTAGCCTCTAAATCAAGGGAATCTAAGTAAGGAATTATCTTTTCTTTATATGGAATAGTAACATTTAAACCATTTAAATTATTTTTTAAAATTATATTCTCAAATTCTGCAATATTTAATAAATCAAAGTTTGTATATGAACAATTTTTTGATTTTAATTTTATAAACTTATTGGTAAAATAGTTTTTTGAAAAAGAATAATTAATGTTCTTTCCGATTAAGCCGTATGTTTTTTTTTCTGGAAGCATAGTTCTCAATATATAAAACGATTATAAAACCACTTATTATGCAAGTTAAAGCAATAATATTTGAAGTTATATTTAAATCAGGCAAATATCTCAAATCACTGGATATTACTTCAAAATTACTTAATTTATCAAAACCTTTTGAACTTTCTAAAATAACTTTATTCCAAGGCCATATTATAAATAATGATCCCGATACAAAACCAATTATTAATTGATTTGTAATATTTCTGTACCTGTTTATAAAAAAACTCAAGATGTTAGACAATACTATTAAGCCTAATATTGAACCAATAGAAAAAACTAACAAAATTTTAATTAATTGAAAATTAATTTCACCCTCATTATTAATGCCTAATATTATCAAGATGAAATCAATTAAAGCATCAACTGAGTCTACCAATAGAAGCTTATAATTCCCTAATAAAATCAATAGAAATGATCCCGAAATTCCTGGAATTATCATTCCACAAATACTTATCATTCCACAAAAAAAAATGAACATTAAATTCTGATTTTCAGGGATTGGTTTTGAAACACTTAAAATTAATCCGAATAATAATCCTATAATCAAAAAAATAAATTCTTTAGAATTATTTATTTTATTGTTTCTAACAAGAATGACTAATGAAGCTATTATCATTCCGAAAAAAAAAGACCAAACATTTAGTTCAGAGACGGAAAAGAAGAAATCTAATATTTTTGATGTGGTAAAGTAACTAATTATTATTCCGGAAAGAATAATAACCAAAAACAGCATATTATAATTTGAATTTAATTTTTTGAAATCACCTTTAATAACAAGTTGAAATGTTTTAAAATTAATTTTTTTTAAGGTTAATATCATTTCATGGTAAAATCCAGTAATTAATGCCACTAAGCCCCCAGAAACCCCAGGTAATTTGTTAGCAGTACCCATTAAAATACTTTTAACTAAAAGGATTAAATAATCTGATTTATTTCTTTGTTGCATTTTTTTTTGAAAAAAATTCTAAAATTAAAACAATAGCAAAGCCTAGAATTATAAATATTAATCCATTTGTAAATTTCATGTTTAAAAAATGTAACTCAGGTATGTATAAATTTGAAAGAAATGTTTTATTGGAAAAACTTTCATTTTGCCAGGGCCATAAGGACGGAAGAGAGCCTATCATAAATCCAACTAGGCATGATAGTGTATTATTTTTATGATTTTTATACGACCATGTTAGAAATTTAGAAAATAATTTTACACCAATTAGAGCGCCTAAAATAAATGAGAAAAAGTTTAAAAAATATTCAGAATTTAGCTTGATAATTTCTTTTATTGTTTCTAGTAAATTTTCATATGCACCAAGTAACACTAAAATATATGCCCCTGAAATGCCGGGGAGTAACATTGCGGTAATACTAATCACTCCACATAAAAAGAGATATAAACTATTAATTTCTTTTTCACCAGCATTTAAGGTTTGAGTAAAAAAAGCTGCAGCTAATCCAAATATTAAAAAATATATTTGAGATGGTATCAGAAATTTAGCATTTTTAAAATTCCAATTTTTTACTTCCCTAAAAACAATTAATATTCCAGCTAGTATTAATCCAAAAAAGAAAGACCATAAAGAAATGGGATATTTATCAATCAAAAAAGTAATAGAATGGCTTAAAATGAAGATACTAGATAATATCCCTAAAACTAAAGTTATTAGAAAACTCAAATTATATACTTTCCAAGCGTCTATAAATCTTCCTTTAATCAATAATTTAAATAATTCATAATTTAAATTATTTAGAGAGGATAAAAACTCTTCATAAATTCCTGTAATAATAGCAATAGTTCCACCTGAAACTCCGGGAATTATATCTGCAATACCCATAGCCATTCCCTTTAAAAATACTGAAAAACGTGACGAAACATGCTTTTTCATATCACTAAAATTAAGGTATTTAAAACTAAAAACTTATAATGTGTGCATGTTTTTAAAAACATGTAATTTTGGAATTAAGGGGAATAATTCTTTAAAATAATCGTACTTACCAGGATTATAAAAATATGCTTTTTTTAAATGAGATATAGCATTTTTTTTATCAAAAAGTTTAAAATAAATTACATAAAGAAGGTAATTAATTTCATTTTTAGCAGACTTTGGAAAAAAGTTTATTGACTTTAACAAACCTTTGAACAGATTTTCATTATATGGAATTTGAATTAATGTTTGAGTTAAAAAAGTTAGAGTATTCAAGTCTAATTTTCCCAATGATAAAATTTCTTTTATTGCAAGTTCTACATCTTCATAAAGTTTTAACTTAATGTTAATTTTTATATATAACTCCCAATAATTTATTTTATCAGAGTTAATTTCCAAAGCTTTCAATAAATTATTTTTTGATTTTTCAAATTCTTTTCTATTGAATTGGTAAACTGCTATGGACATCCAAGCTTTATCATGAATAGGATCTTCTTCAATGGTTTTTATAAAATAAGAATGAGCTAAATCATAATTTCCTAATTTAAAATGACATCTTCCAATTCTAAATAATGCAAATGCTGTTGGCTGATTTAATCCAATAGAGATTTTATATTTTTCAATGGCTTCGTTGGTTCTATTTAATTTTTCAAGAATTTTGGCCATTTCTATGTAAGCCCCAACAAAAGAGTCATCCGAAATAATTGCAAAATCAAAGGCACTCAATGCTTCTTCATACATTTTGTCTTTAACATATTGTTTGCCAAGCTGATGCCATGCTATTTCACAATAAGGATTAGCTTCTAAAAAATCGTTCAAATACATGATAGTACTTTTGGAATCTCCAATTGAATCAAAACAGTAAAGAATATTATTTAAAATGGAATAGTCAAAATCATTATTTAAACACTCCATAAAAACTTTTTTTGCATTTTGAAAGTCATCAATAAATAGATATTCTTTCCCAATCAACGACAATGCGTCATAGTATGTTTCAGAACCTTTTTTGATTTCTTTTAATAACTTTATTGCTTTTACATGATTCTTTTGTTTTGAACATATTTTAGCTTTTTGAATCAATACATCAGGGTTGAGTGGGTCAATTTCGTAAATTTTAAATGCAATTTTCTCAGCTTTTTTAATTTCATTGTTCAATAATAAAACTTCTATGTGCAATAGTGAAAGAATGGTAGAATCCTGATATTGTTTCAAAGCCAGTGATATTGCTTTTTTTGCTAGGAAAATATTTCCAGTTTCAATGTAATAAACAATAATTTCTTCATATTCGTTTGAGTCAAAAAATAAAAATGAATTAGTTTTTAACATTGATTCAAACTTAGAAATAGAATGATTATCAAAATCTTCAAATTCTTCTTTCATAGAAATTAAATTATCTATATGTAAAATTAGACTGTTTTTTTTGGGGGATTCATAAAACAGATTTATCTTTTTAACAAACTAATTAACAGTTTTATTGATCTCATCAAGTGTGTTTGTTATGATTTCACATCCCAATTTAATTTCTTTAAAATTAATAGTTAAAGGTGGAGTAATTCTAACCGCCTTATTTTCAAAAAGTAAAAAAAATAGAATTAATCCTTTTTTTAGACAATTTTTAACTAATTGTTCAGCTATTTTTTTATTTTTCATTATTAGTGCTAACATTAGACCTTTTCCTCTAATTTCTAAAATCAAATCATGGCACAACAAGTTCTTAATTAAAGCTTCTTTTTTATTTATTTTTTTCATTAACTCTGAATCTAGAGTTTCTTTTAGATTTGCTAATGCTGCAGATGAGATTACTGGGTGACCTCCAAAAGTTGTTATATGACCAAGAATGGGTTTTTCTTTAAATAGTTTCATTTTTTCTTTACTTGTACTAAGCGCTCCAATAGGAAATCCTCCACCTAAGCCTTTTCCATAAACTAAAATATCAGGAATAATATCATAATGTTCAAATGCAAATAATTTTCCTGTTCTTCCGATTCCTGGTTGTATTTCATCTAAAATAAATAATGCATTAACTTGATTACACTTTTTTTGAACTTCTTTTAAAAAATTATCTTTCGGAGTTATAAATCCTGCTCCACCTTGAATTGTTTCTATAACTACAGCTGCTGTTTGTAAATCAATTTTTTTTAAACTTTGTAGTTTGTTAAATTCAATAAAATCTATGTTAGGAAGTAATGGTCTATATGCTCTTTTCCTTTTTTCAAATCCCATTATACTTAATGACCCCTGAGTACTCCCATGATAACTATTTTTAGCACCTATGATTTTACTTCGTCCAGTAGTTCTTTTCGCTAGCTTCATGGCAGCTTCAATAGCTTCTGTTCCAGAATTAGTTAAATATGTGTTTGATAATGATTTGGGTAAGTTTTTTGCCAATAATTCACATAATTCTACAGTGGGTTTTTGAATAAATTCACCATAAACCATTACATGTAAGTATTTATCAATTTGTTTTTTAACAGCTTTCACTATGGCCTTATTCCTATGTCCTAAATTTGATGCGGATACACCAGAAACAAAATCTAAGTACTTTTTATTATTAATATCATAAATAAAGCTTCCTTCAGCATAAGAAATTTCTAATGCCATTGGGTAGTTAGTAGTTTGTGCTTGATATTTTAAAAATTTTTTTTTCAAAAAATTTATTTTAAAAACAATTCTTCCTTTTTAGTGATTTTTTCTAATATTCTCCAATTAAATCCATTTAATTTCTTTAGACTTATATCCATTTCCTCCTCTGGGAAAACTTCACCCTCGGGGTTAGTTGTAAAAGTAATTTCCTTAATAGTATTATTATCAATTTCCATTGTTATTGAACTGCACACCGCTTTATCTATTCCAATTAAATCTTTGGAATTATCATCGTAGAGATAGTATATCATTTCTGTATTTTGAATGAGTTCAATTGTTTTCAATTCATTTTCAATAAATTTTCCAAATAAATTAATACCTTTTATTTGGTTAAAATTGTTAATTCCCAATGTATCTTTTTCAACAACAAAGGCATTGTTTAATATTTTTAGAGAATCTAATTCATTAGTTTTAAGATTTCTTGTTATATGAATTTCGTCTCCAGTCATTTGATTGTCACCGTTCCATAAAATAGGATTTTTCATAGCTATTTCATTAGTTGTAAGTATTTGTTTTTCTAACTTACTTAAATCATTTCTTAAAAGTTTTGTTAAACCTGTTTTTTGATCAATAATAATTTTATCTGACTTTCCGCTTAAATTTTGTTTAAATATTTTAACATTAAAACGTCCTTTGAGTACTCTATTGTTTGATGGTCCAATAGCAAATAAAGTATCAGCTTTTATAAATAGCGAATCTTTTTCAACCATTTTGATTGCAAAAGATCGTTTAGTAATCATAGCTGAGTCAACTGCTTTAAAAATTTCAGCATAATGTCCTTTTATTATGGTTTTATTAATGGTATCTGTTAAAACAATATTATTAGTGGCTGAAGCGAACTGCGTGGTATCATTAAAAGTCAAACTGTCTCCTTCAATCAATCTGTTATTATAATCAATTTTAGATTTCTTGGTAAAGTATCCTTTCTTGTTTTTAGTGTCATAAAACCCCTTTTCACAATAAATATTATAATCCGCTCCATTTATATTGGTTGGTCCATTAAAAAATGCATGTTCTGAGTTTGTAAAATAGTCTAATTTATTAGAGGTTATATTGTATTCAGGATTTTCAATTTCCACATTTTTTGTAAAAACGTATTTTGAAGTCTCTAAGTAATGTTTTCCTTCAATACTTTTTATTGTTGTCAAACTATCTTTTATAACCCCACCTTCTTCAAAAAAAATTTCTTTTGCAACTCTGTCATGAAACAAAATATCAGTTTTTAAGTTAGTTTTATTATTGTAAAAATCTACATTTCCCTTGGCAATAATTTTTTTTAAATTGACATCGTAATCCAATTTATTACTATATAATTCTAAACTATCTCCTTGTTTTAATACTACATTACCCGAAGCCTTAAAAGAATTATTTTTTTTGTAAAATAAAGCTAAATCTGAGTAAATATTCATTCCATCATGAAAAAGATGGACTCTAATATTATTATTTTTTTTTAAAATATTAGCCCCTGGATTTAAATTCTCATTTCTATCAAATGATCCAGCTTCAATAATTTCAATTATTTTTTTTTCTTGAGCATAGATTAAATTGAAAAATAATAGGAGTAATATAATTGTATTTATTTTCAAATTTTTAATTAATCTTTTAACGAATTATAGTTTGTGTTCTGTCTGGGCCAACAGAAATAATTGAGATAGGTACATTTAATTCCTTTTCTAAATATTTAACATAATCTAAGAATGTTTTTGGAAGAGAGGCCTCGTTATTAATTTTACTTATATCCTCTTTCCAACCATTAAGCTCAGTATATTTAGGCTTTAACGCTATGTCATTTACTGAAAAAGGGAATTGTTTTAGTATCTTTCCGTTGTGTTCATACTCAGTACAGACTTTAATTTTTTTGAAACCAGATAAAACATCTCCCTTCATCATCATTAGACTCGTAACACCATTAACTTTAACTGCATATTTTAGTGCTACTAAATCAAGCCATCCACATCGTCTTGGTCTTCCAGTTGTAGCTCCAAATTCATTACCAACTTTAGCCATTCTTTCACCATCTTTATCAAATAATTCAGTTGGAAATGGTCCGCTTCCAACTCTAGTTGTATAGGCTTTGAAAATTCCAAAAACATCTTTTATTTTGTTGGGAGGAACACCTAAGCCTGTACAAGCGCCAGCTGCTGTAGTATTTGATGAGGTAACAAAGGGATAAGTTCCAAAATCTATGTCTAATAAAGAGCCTTGTGCTCCTTCCGCAAGTATGGACTTGTTTTTGTCTAATTCATTAAAAATAAAGTTTTCGCTATCGATAAAAGGGATATTTTTTAATTTTTCAATTGCTTTAAAAAAATCATTTTCTAGTTCGTTTAAATTGTACTGAAGATCGACATCTAAATTTTTTATTAACTGTTCATGTTTGTTAGCTAATTTCCGATATTTATCTAACCATCCCTCAAGTTCAATATCTCCAACTCTGATTCCATTCCTACCTGTCTTGTCCATATATGTTGGACCAATCCCTTTTAAGGTAGAACCTATTTTAGATTTTCCTTTTGAAAGCTCAGATGCTGCATCAAGAAGTCTGTGAGTCGGTAGAATAAGATGAGCTTTTCTCGACACAAAAAGTTTGGATTTAAAGTCTATGTCAAAGGGCTCTAATTTTTTAATTTCTTTTTGAAAAATAACAGGGTCAATCACGACTCCATTACCTATCAGGTTTATGGAATTTTTATGAAAAATTCCCGAGGGTATGGTATGTAAAACATGTTTTATTCCATCAAATTCAAGAGTATGACCAGCGTTAGGCCCACCTTGAAATCTTGCAATTATATCGTAATTTTTTGTTAAAACATCAACAATTTTACCTTTACCCTCATCTCCCCATTGTAACCCTAATAATAAATCAACTTTCATTTTTTTTATTTTTTTGATGTTGCGTAAAAATATAGAGAGTGGTTATGAATTTCAACTCCAAATATTTCCTCAATGTTTTTTTTAATTGTTTGAATTCTTGGGTCACAAAATTCTTTAACCTCACCTGTATCAGTCAAAATTATATGATCATGTTGGTGATCAAAATGAGATTTTTCATACTGAGCTTGATTTGATCCGAACTGATGCTTTCTAACAAGTTTACATTCCAATAAAAGTTCTATTGTATTGTATAAAGTAGCTCTACTAACTCTATAATTTTTTTCTTTCATTTTTATGTAGAGCGATTCTATATCAAAATGTTCCTCCGAATCATATATTTCTTGCAAGATAGCATACCTTTCTGGTGTTTTTCTGTGAGTTTTGTTGTCCAGAAATTTTGTAAATACTTCTTTTACAATTTCTTGATTTGATTTCTTATCCATGATGTAAAATTAAGTTAAATATTGGTCAAAACATTATTCTCTTTTAACCTTTTCAATTCCATTGATTTTTTTTAATCGTGAAATGAGTTTTTCTAAAATACTTTTGTTTTTAACTTTTAAAGTTATTGTGCCAATAAAGGTATTTTCTTGAGTGTCAAAACTCATTTTTTTTATGTTTATGTTTAAACTGTTTGAGATGATTCTGGTAATTTCACTTACAATTCCCAAATTATCAATCCCTGAAATTTTTATCACTGAATTAAAATCTTCTTGGGTCGAATCTATCCACTTTGATTTAATTATTCGGTAGGCAAATTTAGATTGAAGGCTAATTGAATTTGAGCAAGTTTTTTTGTGAATTTTAATACCCTCATTAATTGTTAAAAATCCAAACACATTATCTCCAGGAATTGGATTACAACATTTTGCTAAAGTATAATCTAATTTTTCTTCTTCATTACCAAAAACTATTTGATCAAAATTATTTTTTACTTCGTTTTCATCATGACTAATTTCAGGATTTTTTTTTGAAATTCTTTTTCTAAAAAAATTTATTAATCTATTATTATTCGACGCAGCAAACTTTTTGAGTGCAACATTATCAATTTTTCCGATTCCAACTCTGTAAAATAAATCTAAACTCGTATTTAAATTAAAATAATTAGCAAGATTATTTATATTTTTTTCTTCAAAATTAATTTTTAATTGTCTCAACTTTCTTCTCAATATTTCTTTCCCATCTTCTGCCAATATTTTTTTTTCTTCTTTTAATGCTGATCTAATTTTTGATTTTGCTCTAGATGTTTTGACATATTCCAGCCAATTTGCAGATGGTTTTGTGTTTTCTGATTTGATTATTTCAATTTGATCTCCACTTTTAAGCTCCTGACTCAGGGGCTTGATTTTACCATTTACTTTTATACCTCTAGTTTTTAGTCCTAAGCCTGTGTGTATTGCAAAAGCAAAATCTAAGGCACTAGATCCTTTAGGCAAAGATTTTAACTCTCCAGCAGGTGTAAAAACAAATATTTCTGTAGAATATAGATTTAATTTAAAATCCTCTACAAAATCTAATGCACTTGTTTCTGAATTTTCAAGTACCTCTTGTAATCTATTCAACCATCCTTCAAGTCCATTTTCAGTTTGTTTTCCTTGTTTGTACATAAAATGTGCTGCATAACCTTTTTCAGCAATTTCATGCATTCTTTCCGATCTTATTTGAACTTCTACCCATTTTGATTTAGGTCCCACAACTGTTATATGTAGCGCTTCGTAACCATTAGATCTTGGAGATGTAATCCAGTCACGAAGTCGAAGTGGGTTAGGAGTATAGTAATCGGTTATTATCGAATAAATTTTCCAAGCTATAAATTTTTCTATTTCAGCTTCAGATTTGTATATTATTCTAATAGCAAATTTGTCATATATTTCTTCAAACGAGATATTTTTATTAAGAATTTTGTCTCTAATTGAGTATATTGATTTTGGTCTTCCGTTAATTTTAAATGATAAATTTTCTTTTTTTAATTTTTCGCTAATTCTCCTTGAAAAGTTTTTTATGTATTTGTCTTGTTCTTCTTTACTTTCTTCAATTTTATTTTTTATGTCATTGAATACATCTGGCTCGGTATATTTCAATCCTAAATCTTCTAATTCAGATTTCACGTCATAAAGACCAATTCTATGAGCTATAGGTGCATAAATATAGAGTGTTTCAGATGCAATTTTAATTTGTTTTTCATTTGACATCGCATCTAATGTTTGCATATTGTGAAGTCTATCGGCAATTTTTATTAAGATTACTCTAACATCATCATTAAGGGTCAAAAGCATCTTTCTAAAATTTTCTGCTTGAAGAGACACGTCAGTTTCTTTTTTTAATTTTGAAATTTTAGTTAAACCAATCACTATTTTAGTTACTGTATTTCCAAATAACTTTTTAATTCTTGATGCACTATACTCTGTGTCTTCAATAACATCATGTAATAAAGCAGAAGCAATACATGTGGCATCCAGACCTATTTTAGATGCAACAATTTTTGCTACAGCAATGGGATGAAAAACGTAGGGTTCTCCAGATTTTCTCCTTTGATTTTTATGAGCATCAACCGCGGTATTAAAAGCTAGTCTAATGAGTTTTCTATCATCATTATTTAAAGATTGATAGCTAATTTTGAGTAATTCTTTGTACTCTTTAGCAATTAATGTATTTTCTTTTATAGCATCGGTTAAGATCATTAACTAAAAATACTTAAAAAAAATAAGATTTTAATACGATTTATAGTCGAATAACTCTTTGAAATAAGGTAGGATGAGAATAGTGCCACCAAACATATTTTGGGTGAGGTGTTAAATTACTTAGACTATCTTTTGATAATATTTTTAAGGCTTCAATTAAATATTCTCCACTATATGTGTTTTTAGCAAATTCATCAGCTTCATATTCAAATTTTCTTGAGAACATATTAAAAATCAATGAAATAATCTCAGAAATGGGTGTGAAAAGAATAGAAAAAGTAACAAGCCCAATGTGAAAACTATGATTTTCAATCCCTAATGCTTCAGAGAACACAGGCATGTAAATAAAAAGAGAAAGAATATAGAGCATAAATCCGATTTGTATTATTGAGAAAAATAAATTGAAAATAATATGGTTTTTTTTGTAATGGCCTATTTCGTGAGCAATTACAGCTACGATTTGTTTTTTATTTAATTTGTCAATTAACGTATCAAATAATGTTACTCTTTTTTGCTTACCAAACCCTGAAAAATATGCATTAGCTTTTGAAGATCTCTTTGATCCATCAATTATAAATATATTACTCAAGTCAAACCCAACTTTGCATGAATACTTTTCTATTTCAGATCTCAATTCTCCCTTTTCCAGTTTCTTTTGTTTATTAAATAGTGGAACAATTATTTGAGCGTAAAATCCGTTAATTATAATAGTAATTCCAGTGATAAATATCCAAGCAACTATCCAAAAATTTTCTCCAATAAGTTGTTCTTGAAAAATAATAAATCCAAGAATACCACCTCCAAATAATATTGTTAAAATCCAAGATTTTAGTTTGTCAGAAATATATGTTTTGATTGAAGTTTTATTAAAACCAAATTTTTCTTCAATAAAAAATGTAAAAAAAACAGAAAAAGGCAGGCTCAATAATTCATTTCCAAAAAAGATTGTTCCAAAAAAAGTTAAACTAATTAATATTTCAGATTTAAATAAATTTCTACTGAAAGAGTCAACAATAATGAATCCATCAAAATAAAAAAAACTTAATATAATTATTAAGCTGAATATTTTTGAATATTTTGAAAATCGATATTGTGTTTTCTTATATTCTTGAGATTTAAAATATTTTTCACTGTCATAAACATCGGAAATAACCTCTGGTATTTTATTGTTAAAATTTTTTGAGTTTAGATAATCAAGAAAGAAATCTTTAATGAAATTAAAAATTATTATTCCTGTTAGTAATTTAAAAATGATTTCTGGACTAAACTGCATCTCTTTGTTTTAAGGCTTCAAATATAACAATTGCAGCACTAACAGATAAGTTTAAAGAATCCATTTTACCTTTCATAGGAATATTAATCAGTTTATTAGATTTTAATTTCCATTTATTTGTCAAAGTGGAAGATTCAGTTCCAACAACAATTGCACAAGAACCATTATAATTAATGGTCGTGTATTCAATACTTTTTTCAATGAACAAAGAATATATTTTTATGTTATTGTTTATTAAAAAATCAATCACTTCATCTGTTGATCCGATGGCAATTTGAGATGTAAATACACTTCCTAAACTAGATCTTATAATATTTGGATTAAATAATTCAGTTTTTGGATTAGTAATTATAACTGCATCTATTCCCGCTGCATCTGCAGTTCTAAAAATAGCACCAATATTTCCAGGCTTTTCAGGAGATTCAGCAACAAGAATAAATGGGTTTTTTGGAAGAATTAAACTTTTTAAATCAAAATCTTTAGATTTAACTAAAGCAAGTAAACCTTCTCCTTTTTGTTTGTAAGATAATTGGTTAAATAAATTTTTGGATAAATCTGTTTTCTTAATATTTGGATAAATTTTATTAATGTTGAATAGAATCTCATCGGATAAAATGTCTAAACAAATAAATAACTCAAGAAATTGGTATTTAGCTTCAAAACAAATTTTTATTTCATTAATTCCCTCAACAATAAATTCTTTAGAAATTTTTCTTTTTTTTGATTTTGATAACAGTTTTTTAATCCTTTTAAATACAACGTTATTTTTGCTTTCAATATATTTCAAAATAATTTTATGAATTAAAGTCTAATTTATAATAAATTTTAAAATGTATTTTAAATTGTCTAGTTTAATCAATAATCATAATTTTAATAAAAATTATTTTAATAATGAGCAATTCCATTTCAGAAAAGTATATAGAACTTGAAAATAAATATGGCGCTCATAATTATCACCCACTTCCAGTCGTTTTAAAAAGGGGTAAGGATGTATATGTTTGGGATGTTGATGATAAAAAATATTTTGATTTTTTATCTGCTTACTCTGCTGTAAATCAAGGACATTGTCACCCAAAAATTATTACTGCTTTAAATTTGCAAGCTTCAAAATTAACTCTTACATCAAGAGCTTTTTACAATGATGTTTTAGGCGAATACGAAAAATTTGTGACCAATTTTTTTGGATTTGA
>JAQWJH010000004.1 GCA_029248455.1 Flavobacteriaceae bacterium | reverse complement strand
TAAAAAAACCATTATTATCAAAAATTCTTAAATCTCTCCTAAACCAAAAAATGGTGTATTTTTCCATATTTAGGTCTTCAGATTTCCTATACCTCCGTCTAATTGTAATACTCTGCCAGTCATCCAACTACTTTCATCGCCAAGAAGAAAAGCAGTTGCTTTAGCAATTTCCAAAGCATTCCCAATCCTTCCAAGAGGGTGCCGCTCATTTGCTTTATCAATTTTAGCCTCATTATTTAAAAATTTTGAGGATAAGGGAGTATTTACCAAAGACGGAGCTATTGCATTAACTCTAATTTTTGGTGCAAATTCAGCTGCTAAAGATCTTGTTAGTCCTTCGATTGCTCCCTTAGAAGATGCTACTGAGCTGTGAAAAGGCATACCTGTTTGAACAGCAACAGTGCTGTAGAAAACCACGGCAGCATCTCCACTTGCACTTAAATGTCCTAAAACTGATTTGAGTGAACGAACTGCTCCAAGTACATTGATTTCAAAATCTGTTTGAAAAGCATCTAATTTTAGACCCTTAAATGGCCTTAAGTTAATGCTTCCAGGGCAGTATACGAAGCCATCTAAGTGGTCAGGTAGTCCACTTGTATCTAATTCTTCCTGTGTAGAATCAAAATTTATATGTTTAATATCAAGATGCTGCACATTATCATTTGATCTACTCGCAACATAAATATTATTTTTATGTGACAAAATTTCAGCTAAAGCCAGTCCAATTCCTGAACTTCCACCAATTATCAATATATTTTTATTTTCTATCATACCTTGTATTTTCCAAAAAGTTCTATTAAAGCTGTTTTTCTATATTCAAAAATTTCATTGAGTTTTGGCCTTACCAAAAAAGGATGAATAAGTCGACCCAAAAAACCATAAGGGATTTTATAGTCAACTATATCTATCATCTCAACACCATTTTTAATAGATTTTAAAAAATGTTTGTGATGCCATAAAGAATAAGGCCCAAAACGCTGTTCATCAACAAAATATTCCCCCTCTTTGACATGAGTTATTTCTGTAATCCATTTCAAAGGAATATTAAATATGGGGGTAACAATGTATTGAATAATTTGTCCTGCATACATATTCGATGCATCTCCTGTAAGAATTTTAAACCCCATATAATCTGGTGTGATGGTTTTTAGATTTTTTGGATCAGAAAGAAAGTCCCAAGCTCTTTCCTTTGAAATAGGTAAATGCTGGACTTTTTCTAATCTATAAATCTTCATGAAATTTTTTATGCAAACATATAAAATGTTTAATGAATATTAAAAATTATTAAACATGAGTTTTTGTGAAATTATAATATTATAAAGAATTAATTTTTTAATTACGGGAAGTTAAAGATTTTGAAAAACAGTTATTTTTAAATAAACTAATACAAAATAATTTTAATACGTAACTTTAAGCTAATTGGTTTTGGTGAGATTAGATTTTATAGAATTATGTTTTAAAGATATGAATTGCAAAATTTGTCATATTGACTCACATAAAAACATATTACTAATATTTATTTTTCTTTTTACGAGCACTATTTTTAGTCAAAAAATATCCTCGTTAAAAGATTCCGTCCTGAAGTACAAGGATTTAAACTCACAAAAGGCTCTTGATTTTAGTTTCCAGGCACTTAATCTACCCTTCTCTGAAGAGGATGTTTACGATTTATTTGACATAAATTATTTAATTGGTGAAATTTATTTTTTTAATAAATTTTACGAAAAATCTCTTCAATATTTATCGCAATCACTTACAATATATGAATCGTTGTCTTCTGATCAAAAAATAAATAAAAATGTTAAAAAACCGCCCTGGCTTTTATCATTAATAGGTAATATTTATTATGAAAATGAAAACTATGAAAAAGCCAAAACCATTTATAAAGAAGCAATAGATAACTTTAGTTTATATGGAGATAAATTTTTAGAGGATAAGACCCGTGGGACGGCTATAGCTGAACTTAATCTTGCGCTAATCAGCAAAAAACAATTTAACTACCCTCAAGCTGAGTTCTATTATAAAAATATTCTTGATAGGCAAAAAAATGGAATTTTAAATGATAATTATGTTACAACTATATTGTTAACTTATTTAGAGATTATGGATTTTTATTTTATATCTGGTAAAGATGAACTTGGGGTTAAATACTTTAATTTATCAACAAAACTTTTTGAAAAAGAAAATGTAGATATTCAAATTGCACCAAATTATTCAAGAATAATTTCAAGGTATGCTGTTTATCTCAAAAATAAAAAACAATATAGAAAGGCCATAAAATATTTTGAAAAGTCGAAAAATTTGTTGGAAGATTTTAACTCTTTAATTCCTGATATAAATGTATCGATATCTGAATGCTATTTTGAAATTGGTGATTTCGAAAAAGCTGAAAAAACATACAATGAAAATCTAAAAAATAAAGATCTATCATTTAAAGACAAAATCAAAAATTTTAAAGGATTAGGAAAAATTTATTCTGTTCAAAACAGAAATAAAGATTTAATTAATGTTTATGGTTTAATAACCAAATTATATGAAGAAAAAAGAAATATCATAAGTGTTAATGATTTAGACAACCAGATGATAATTTCACAAAAACAAAAAGAAATAAATGAAAATATATTAAAGAATATTAGAAACAGCTACTTTATAACCGTTTTAATATTAGTATCAATAATTATAATCATTATTCTTGTCTTTAACTATAATTTTCAAAAGGTTAAAAGCTCTAAATTGGAGATGGAGAAAAAACAAATTTCATCAAAGCTTGACTCAAAAAACAGAGAATTAGTTAGTAAAGCAAATTTTATCTTACAAAGAAATGAATATCTAAAAAACATAAAAATTAAGTTAGATAAAAGCCAAGTCAATGATCAATCCTTTAAAAGAATATCGAGGGAAATTAATGACTTAATAAACTCGGATAAATCATATAGAGAATTTGATAAAACCTTTATTAATGTATACCCTGAATTTTATAAATATTTAAATGTAAGATTTAAATTATCTCAAACTTATCTTAGACTAGCTGCCTACATCAAAATGAATCAAACTAATAATGAAATTGCTAAAATATGTGGCGTATCAATTCGAACAGTTGAAACTCAGAGATATAGATTGTCAAAACTACTTAAGCTTGATAAGGATGAAAATTTAAACTCTTATATACAGAGAATAAATTAAGCACAAATGGATACCGTTTTTTTTGTTCTTTAATTATTATATTTAAAATATGAAAAGATCCGATTATTTTATTTTAGGCGCTGCATTTCTTAGTTTTTTGTTTTCTGTATCCCTATGGTTCTCGGGTCAACAACAAGAAGGATTGTATGTTGGAATATGGGTGCCATCAATATTGGCAGCAGGAGCTTACGTTAAACAAATATTTAAAAAATGAGTATTCAAATAATCTTCTTTATCGGGGTTCTTGTTTTTACAATTTTCATAATTGGAGTTTTACTTATTCCTCGAGAATCAAATACAAACACAGAAGACAAAATTGAAACAGATGTTATGGACTACGACGGAATTGGAAATTATGGCCGAATTCCAGACAAGGATATAAAATAAAAAATCCTATTTAATTAAAAATGAAAAACATCTTTTTTATAGTTTCATTTTTACTGATTTTTAGCTGTAACAACCCCTCTCATTTTTCAAAATCAGAAACCCCCAATATTTTATTAATAAATGTAGATGACCTTGGGTGGAAAGACTTGGGATTTATGGGTAGTCAATATTATGAAACTCCTTTTTTAGATGAATTTGCAAAACAGGGCATAGTATTTACAAACGCCTATGCTAGTGCAGCAAATTGTGCCCCAAGTAGAGCTTCTTTATTTTCGGGTCTTAATACACCAAGACATGGCGTTTATACAGTTGGATCCGCAGAAAG
>JAQWJH010000117.1 GCA_029248455.1 Flavobacteriaceae bacterium | reverse complement strand
TAAGCTCTTCAACTACAAAAAAAGGAAGAGAAAAAATTTTAAATTTAATTTTTTCTAAAATTTAATTTAAGGGGGGCTGTAGTTTTAAATTTTTTGAAAAATATTCGCAAAACTGTTTAAACGCATCCGTCATTTTTTCATTTTGAGTGGATTTTGAAAAAGTTTCACTCATACTTACCAAAGTTTGATGAAAAAAAACATTCATTTGATCTAAAGGCATATCTTTAGTCCATAAATCAATTTTCAAAGTCTCTTGTTTTTTATGGTCCCAAACGGAAATAAAAACAGCTTTAGACTTTTCATTTGAAATTCCACCATCATGTGCAGACCAATTAATTTTTTCAGGAATCTTATTCTCATCAAGTTCAACATTGAATGATATTTGAGTCTTTTTCATTATTTTTTTGGTTTATATTTAGATTTTATAAAGATTTCATAATAGTCCTGATTTAAAAGACTTTTAACATCTACATTATTGTTTTTCATGTACGAATTTACAATTTTATAGCCTAACCATTTACCAATACTTCCGGGCGATTGTTTGTCAATATCAAGATTAAATTTAGAAAACGGTGCAAATAAAATAAATCTAGATTTCAAATCATTTTTTGTACTGAACAAAAAATCATTTTCAATAAAAAAACTCCAAATATTGCGTTCATTTTCATTGGCCCAAACTAACTTATCTTTTGTTGAACGATATCGAATGAAATCTTTTTCATCAGGACTAAAAAACTTATTTAAATAAATAATCTTACCATGATATATCATCTCACTCAATAATGTCCTGTCAACAGGTTTTCTTACAAATTTTTCTAATATTTTAGTCGAAACATCGTTAATTAAGTGTTGCTTAGTCATATTAGTTGAAATATATTTTGGTAAATCAGGATAAAAAGTATCACCAAGAAATGAATCAAGAGAAATTAACAATAAGGAATCAGAATAGATAATTCGATTTTCATATTCTGATTGAGAATTTAACGTTATTACTTTAGGACTTGAGAATGTTGGTATATTTTCTTCTATATTCAAAAATAAAGTCAATAGTTTCTTTTTTTCATCGATAAAATCATTAAAAACTAGTGAACTTTTGTCAAAAATCGCTAATCTAATAGAGTCTTTTAAAAATGATTCCCAAGCCTCTACTGGGTATTGTTTTGGAAATAAATATGGGTATTTTTTAATGAGTAACTGAAGATCATCTTTAGATGAATTATAGAATTCGTTCTCAAAGCGGTTAATAATTAAATTATTTTTAATTGAATTATTTTTACATCCAAAAAAAAACAATAAAAAAAAAGGAAAAATGAACTTATATATTTTAAAATTTATCATAAAACCATTAATTTTACTTAATTAAAAATAATAAATCTAGGTTAACTTAAACTAACACAATAATTTTAATTAATTAAAAATTTATTGATGAATTCAAAAAAAATTATTGATAATATCACTGAATGGTTAAAGAATTATTCTTTAAAATCTAAAACTAATGGATTTGTTATTGGTATTTCAGGTGGAGTAGATTCTGCTGTTACATCAACATTGTGTGCCAGAACTGGATTACCTGTTTTCTGTCTAGACATACCAATATTACAAAGCTCAAATGAACAAAATAGAGCTACAAAACATATTGATTGGTTAAAAAATAATTTTAAAAATGTTTCGTCAAAATCTATCGACCTAACTCAAACTTTCTTGTCATTGAAAGACTCTATTGAAGAAACTTCAAATGAAAAAAATTTATTGTCTTTGGCTAATTCAAGATCAAGGTTAAGAATGACTACATTATATTATTTTGCTGGAATTAATAACAGTTTGGTTGCTGGAACTGGAAATAAAGTTGAAGATTTTGGAATCGGATTTTATACAAAATATGGAGATGGAGGTGTCGATATTAGTCCAATTGCTGATTTATTTAAAACCGAAGTCTTTAAAATAGCAAAACAGTTAAATATAATTAATGATATCTTAATAGCAAAACCTACGGATGGCTTGTGGGATGACGGAAGAACAGACGAAGAGCAAATTGGAGCTACTTATGAAGAACTAGAATGGGCAATGAGAGAAAAAGATTTTGGAAAAAAATCTTTTGATTTTGAGGGTAGAGAAAAAATAGTTTTTGAAATACTTAATAAATTTAATAAAGAAAACCTTCATAAGATGAATCCAATCCCTATTTATCTTGTTCCAGATGAATTACGTTAGTTTACAATACCCTGTTTAGCTTTTTGGACAATAACGATTTCAATTTATAATAATCTGTTATTTCTTCTAAAATTTCATTGTTATTAGACTCTTTTAGTGTGCTTTTTTGAAGTTCTTTTACTTTTTCATTTATCAGATAGGCTCTCAAGCTAAGAATAGTTTCTGAAACTAACTGTGGGATTACACCAGATTTGTTTTTGACAATAATATCTTTACTCAACCAGTCGTGAAGTTGATACCTATCCTCGTTCATTAAAATTGATGTTACGTGACTAGCTAGTTCAGTATTTAAATTATTTATAAAAACTTCTAATACAAGTTTATTTCTTTTTTGAAGTTCCGTTATTATTAAATTATAAAGATTTTTAAAAGATTCGTTTGTAAATTCAATTTCGTCCTGTTGTAAATCCAAAAAAATTTTTTCATAAACCAACGATTCGACTATGCTAGGCTCCATCAACACCTCACCGTTTTCATCTTTTTTTAAAATCACTTCCTCAAACTTTTCTTTTTTATCTCCATACAACAATAAAATCTCAATTATCTTTTTTTCTAATTCAAATAATACATCAACTGTTTTATTTTTTTTTGTTTTTTGAACTTTAGCAACTTTATTTTTTGAAAAATATTTTATTCCACTTTTATTATGTTGCGCTAAAGAATTGAATAACACCTCTTCGGAAACATCCATTATTCTAGAGCAATGCTTAACATAAATTTCTTGCTTTATCCTATCAGGAATCATGGAAATACTAGTGACTATCTCATTGATAGTTTTTGCTTTTAAAATTGGATCATCAATACTCTTATTAACTAAAATTGAAGCTTTAAATTGAATAAAATCTTTAGAGTTGTTAATTAAAAAATCGTTCAACTCCTCATAACTTTTACCTTGACTAAAACTATCAGGGTCTAGACCCTCTGGAAATGTACATATATTAACATTCATCCCTGCTGATAAAATCATATCAACCCCTCTTAAAGTTGCATTAATACCGGCTTTATCACTATCATATAACATAGTAATGTTTGAGGTCAATCTTCTTATAAGGGTAATTTGATCAATCGTAAGTGCTGTTCCAGAGGATGAAACTACATTTTTAATTCCTTTTTGATGAAGTTGAATAACATCTGTGTAGCCTTCAACTATATAACAATTATCGAGTTTAGCAATTTCTTGTTTTGAATAATAAATTCCATATAAAACTTTACTCTTGTTATAAATTAAGCTTTCTGGTGAATTTAAATATTTAGCTGTTTTTATTTGATTATTAAGAATTCTTGCTCCGAATCCTAAAATCCTCCCCGACATACTATGAATTGGAAAAATCACTCTTCCTCGAAATCTATCAACTGATTTATTTTCTTTAAAAATTGAAAGTCCTGTTTTTTCCAAAAAACTTTTATCATATCCTTTTTCTAATGCAGTTTTAGTAAAAATGTTTATTTCTTTGCTCGAAAATCCTAAATCAAAACCATTAATTGTATCAACTGAAAATCCCCTCTCTTGAAAATAAGAAAGACCAATAGATTTTCCTTCTTGAGAATGATTTAAGTTTTTTTTGAAATAATCTTTCGCAAATTCCGAAACTATATATAAACTTTCTCTTTCACTTGCTTTTTCTTTATCTTCACTGTTTAATTGTGTTTCTTCAATTTCTATATTATACTTTCTAGCTAAATACTTAATAGCTTCAGGATAAGTAAAATGCTCATGTTCCATTAAAAAAGCAACCGAATTACCACCTTTTCCACTACTAAAATCTTTCCAAATTTGTTTAACTGGGGAAACAACAAAACTTGGTGTTTTTTCATTTGAAAAAGGGCTCAAAGCTTTAAAATTAGACCCGGCTTTTTTTAATTGAACAAAATCTCCGATAACTTCCTCGACTCTGGATTGTTCAAAGACCTTGTCTATGGTGTTTTTAGAAATCACTTTATTAAAATTATTACTCTATTGAAATTAAATAAAAAAAATGTTAAAGAATAAATTAATTGAGAAAATTAATATTCTCTCTCAATGACATAATTTACAAGTTGACTTAAGCTTTTTTTATATTGATTGTCATTGAAACTATTTAAAGAATCCAAAGCCTGCTTTTGAAATAATTTTAGTTTTGAGATGGTATAATCTATTCCTCCTGACTCTTTAACGAACTCAATAACCTCTTTTACAACTTTTTTATCGTTATTATGATTTTTAATACAATTAATAAGCCATCTTTTTTTTGATTTTGAAGATTTATTCAATACATGAATGACTGGTAGTGTTAATTTTTTTTCTTTTAAATCGATTCCAATAGGTTTACCTATTTTTTTATTTCCATAATCAAATAAATCATCTTTTAATTGAAATGCAATTCCTATTTTTTCTCCAAAATCAGCTAATTGATTTATTTTATCTTTAGAAACTCCGGACGCGGATGCACCAAGCGCACAGCAGGAAGAAATTAAGGAGGCTGTTTTTTTTCTAATAATTTCGAAATATATTTTTTCATCTATATCTAATCGCCTTGCTTTTTCAATTTGCAATAACTCACCTTGACTCATATCTTTTACTGATTTTGATATTAGTTTTAGCAAATCAAAATCATCATTATCAATACAGAGAAGCATTCCTTTTGATAATAAGAAGTCACCCACCAAAACAGCAATTTTATTTTTCCACAATGCATTTAATGAAAAAAAACCTCTTCTCATATTACTTGAGTCCACAACATCATCATGAACTAATGTAGCAGTATGAATTAATTCAATTACTGAAGCAGCTCGATATACTTTATCATTAATTTTTCCATCATTCAACATTTTAGCAGTTAAAAAAACAAACATTGGTCGCATTTGTTTTCCTTTTCTGTTAACAACATAATGAGTAATTCTATTTAATAATGGAACATTTGAATTCATCGATTTTAGAAATTTTCCCTCAAAAAGTTCCATTTCTTTTTTAATAGAAAATTTAATTTTTTCGATTTCTTTCATTAACTAAATATACGACTCAAAATAAGATTCAAACAATAAACTTGTTTGCAAGCTGTCCACAAGCAGCATCAATATCCTTTCCCCTTGACTTTCTTATAGTAACTGGAATTTTATTTTTTTCTAATTCATAAACATATTTATCAATTATATGATCATCCGCAGAAACAAATAATGAATTTTCTGTTTTGTTGTATTCAATGATATTGACTTTAGAAGGAGAAGCCTTGCAGTAGCTTACTAATGCGCTAATATGCTGTAAATCATCATTAATACCTTTCCAAATAATATATTCATAAGTCACTATTTTTCCAGTTATTTTAAACCAATATTTTATTGCGTTAAGCAGCTCATCTAGAGGAAATTTTTTAGAAAAGGGCATTATTTTATTTCTAGTTTCCTCAATTGCTGAATGTAAAGAAACAGCCAAATTAAATTTTACTTTATCATCAGCCATTTTAATAATTAATTTTGATATACCAGAAGTTGATACTGTTATTCTTTTAGGCGAAAGACCCAAACCGTCTTTACTAGTTATTTTTTCTATACCTTGGATTAAATTATTATAATTTAATAAAGGTTCTCCCATACCCATAAAAACAATATTTGAAATTGGTCGGTTATAATAAAGCTTGCTTTGACGATTAATTGTGGAGGCCTGATCAAATATTTCATCGGGATTTAGATTTCTCATTCTTTTTAACTTAGAAGTGGCGCAAAACTCACAATCTAAACTACATCCAACTTGACTTGATATACATGCAGTAGTTCTTTTTTTAACTGGGATTAGAACTGATTCAACATAAAGATTATCAAATAATGTTACTGCATTTTTTATAGTGCCATCACTACTTTTTTGAATATTATCAATCTTAATATGGTTAATAACAAATTCTTTTTTTAGTAATTCTCTCAGTTCGAGTGAAACATTTGTCATTTCATCAAAGGAAAAAGAAGATTTGTTCCATAACCAATTATAAACCTGATTACCTCTAAAAGATGGATAATTTTTGGATTCAAAAAAAGAACATATCTCTTTAAGACTTAAAGAACGTATGTCTTTTTTCATAAGATTATATTATTAACATGGCATCACCATAGGAGTAAAAATTGTATTTTTCTTTGATAGCAACTTGGTAAGCTTCTTTAACAAAATCGTGACCACCAAAAGCTGCAGCCATCATTAGCAATGTAGATTTAGGTGTATGAAAATTAGTAATCATAGAGTCTGCTAGACTAAAATCATATGGTGGGAAAATAAACTTATGAGTCCAACCTGAATAAG
>JAQWJH010000108.1 GCA_029248455.1 Flavobacteriaceae bacterium | reverse complement strand
TGCAAATTGTTGGATATCTTTTTCTGGAACAGGCATGGAGAATTCTGATTTAAAATATTCTTTACCTCCTTTACCTGGATATCCAATTACTAGGCAACCGCTAGCCATTGCCTCAATGCTTGGTAGAGAAAATCCTTCATCCAAATTTGAGCTTAAAAAAATACTACTTTCATTCATGGCAAGAATTATCTCTTCGTGCGATAAATGATTTAAATCTTTAATTACCCAATCATTTAGATTATTACGTAGTGCGTTGATTTGAATAATTTGTTTTATATCCTCAACGTTTTTTCGAGACATATAAATGATTTGCTTTTTCTTAGTTGTAGGTTTAAAAGTGTTGGTATTAATGTAATGATGGATCTTATAAATAGGAATATGACCAAAGGCTAGTTTCAGATAATTGATTGAATCGTCAGAGTTTACAAATGTTGCGAGCGTATTAGAGTGAGTATATGGTGTTTCTGACTTAGTTATTTGAATGGGAAATTTACGAAATGAATGATAACAATTTTGGTTGTAAATAACCTTAGAGTGGGAGGGATACACTTGATTAATTTGGGGGCCATATGCTTCAGGAAATACGAGAATATCTGAATCTTCTATTTTGAGATCATTTCGAGCCAATTGAGCTTCTCTAAGCTTAACATACCATTGAGGACGTATTGCAGGTTGGTTATTGAGTTCTGCATGAATCATATAATGGTATTCAATAGGTGTATCGAATTCAAACCATTTGGGTTTGAACCCATGATTTTGATGCACTACTAGTGCTTTATATCCCAAACTATTCAATACATCCACTTGCCTATAGATTTGTTTGACACCTCCAATGGGCTCAATTATATCTGGACATATGAATAATATTCTAGCATTCATTGATAAACTCAAAGGTAGGATTTAATGGAGTATTTTGAATAGTATATAATTTGGTTATTATGATATTAGTCATAAATCAGCGTAATAAATAGCAGAATCTCTACTTTTGTCATCCAATCCCATCAATGGATAAATCAGTGGTTGTCATAGTGCCTGTTTATAAATTACTGAGTAAATCAGAAATTCAGTCTATGGAATCATTGAATAAACTTAAGTCACAATCTGATTTGCTCGTTTGTTTGGTAGGTTCTAATTTTTTTATTCAGCTCAATAATAATAGGCTGTCCTCTGTGTTGAACAGTTTTATAACACTAAAGAATGAGTCTTTTGATGAAGGTTATTTTAAAGATGTCGTTTCATACAATCGCCTACTTTTATCGAATGAGTTCTATCAACGGTTTAAACCGTATGAATATATGCTAATTTTTCAAGCGGATGCTTTTATCATCAAAGATTCTTTAAATGTATTCTTAGACAAATCATATACTTATATTGGAGCACCGTGGTTAGAAGCTGATGTGCCAGAAAAAGAGGGCTTGTCTGTTGGCAATGGGGGTTTTTCATTGCGTCATATTCCATCATTTATTCAAGCATTGAGATCAGATCTAATCATTCCTGATTTTTTTTGGAAACTTTATGACCCTACAAAAAATTGGAAACGAAAATTATTTAAACTGCTCGTTTATCTCCCTGCTCAAATATGGGGTAAGAGTAAAGGAAAGTCATTTTATTTTGAGAAAGCAAAATATAACTGGATGAATGAGGATATAGTTTGGTCCCAATTTATTCAAGATCATAAAGCGTATACACTTTCTTCGTTAGAAGATGCATTGATGTTTAGTTTTGAAACCATGCCACGTGAGTGCTATCGTCTAAATAATAATCAACTGCCTTTTGGTTGTCATGCACGTGAGAAATATGACTTTCAGTTTTGGAAGTCTCATATCACTTCATTGAATTCATGAGTAGCTTAAGTATTACCATAATTACACCTAACTTAAATGGAGGACGGTTTTTAGAAGCCTGTATAGTGTCCATTCAAAATCAGCAATACCCAAATCTAAAGCATGTGGTTATTGACGGAGGTTCAACAGATAATTCAATCGAGATATTAAAAACCACATGTACAACTTATGAGGTAGTCAAAGGGTTAAATAACTATGAGGCTATAGATTATGGTTTTAAAAAGTACCCTTCGGAGATTCAAGCTTGGTTAAATTCGGATGATCTTTATCGAGATGGAGCTATTAATACTGTGATGAATGCTTTTGAGAAGTTTCCAGATATTTCATGGCTGACAGGCACACCAAGTATTTCTAATGATTTAGGGGTTATTCGGATATGGGATGCACATATATTTCCATCTATTTCAAAATATACATGGACCTTATCATCCAACATATTTATCCAACAAGAATCTACATTTTGGAGGAAAAAATTGTATGAAGAAGTAGGAGGAATATCAAAAGATTATCGATATGCTAATGACTATGATTTGTGGTCGAAATTTTTTAAAAAAGAATTACTTTATTCGATACCCCAAATTTTAGCAAGTTTTCGGATGCATTCTCCTGCTCAGTTATCAGTATCTAATAGGAGAAATTATGTATCCGAGGTTAAAAGAATACAATCTAATTATGATATTGGTATTTTGCGAAAACTAATCTTGAAACTTTTGATGGGAATAGACTATGTTTTGATTCGAATACCTATTTTGCGTAGTGCATATGATAGCTTACAATTTAGGCAAAAGTTCTTAGGTTTTACAATGCGACTTCGTTTCGATGATTCAAACCAGTTGCTGAAATGTTAATGATTCGCTTTCTATCTTTTTTAAGTGATTTAATTCACTAGATACAACTTACCAAAACCATTCGAGAAGAAGTGATCACCAGATGTTTCTCTAATCTCCATATCTTCTCCATTGATTCTTGCTTTTACTTTGTAAAGATACACCCCATTGGCAAGTCTGTCGCCATACTGGTCGGTGCAATCCCATGCAAAATCTGAAATATTATTTCCTATTTGGATATAGCCTAATTCATTTTGGGTAATTTCTCGAACGATTTTACCGGATACAGTCATAATTTGAATTTTGATGTAATCTGGGACTTGATCACCAGTTAATGTATATACAAATTGCACAGAACTTGATGCTGGATTAGGGTAGGGATAAAAGTTAGAGATACTGGATTCTCTGACAACTTCAAAATTGATAGAATAGCCTATTTCACTTGACTCATTTCCCGTCTTATCTGTTGCCTCTACACTTAGTGTATAATTGCCTGTTTCAAGATTCTTAGCGAAGTATTTGAGAATGGCTTCTTCATCCTTTTGTGAACTTGAAGTAAATTCAACTTGTTCCATTCCTTCTCGTAAAGTATCTATATCTCCATTAGGATGTTTGAGATATGCTGAGATGTAGGATGCATCATCAATTAATCGATAAGGATTATCATCTTTAACAGATATCGAAATGATGGTATTAGGTGACACAATATCATAATCAATAATATGCTTTCCATCAAAAACGACATCAAGAAGTGGGTTGGTCACATCCCTGTCAACAAAAAATTGCTGATTGAAATAGTTGTTGTCATAAGTCTGTTCTAACACTTCTTGTTGGTGATTGAAACCAACAAAAAATTCGTATTCTCCCTCCATATTTAAGGTCTGAATAGTGTCTTGAATAGTGATATGTTGGTGCGGAAGAATGGAGTCAATATAATTACGAGTTATGGTGTCATTTACACCTAAACTGTTTTTAATATAAATCACACATTCGCTTGAGTCAAAAACTTGTTCATTAATATTCTCAAAACTAATTGAATAGGTCAAGTTCTCTCCTTGTTGAAGTGTGTCATTATGAAATTTAAATGCAAGATCTTTATTAATTGTTCCTTCAACAGGTTTTATATAGTTAATTTTCCATCGATTAATGGACTGTGGAGTTCTCATTTCATCATCATCAAAGGAAACTTTAATCTGAATAAATGGATAAATATTAGCATCAATAATACCTAGATTAATGATTTTAAGATTTGATGAGGTTAGTTTGGTTTCCCAGTCTACATTGTCAGTGCTAGCTAGTATTTCAATGTTGAATTTATCATCATTGGCATCTTTGTGATCCAATTCTAAAGTTAACGTTTCCCATTTTATAGCAGGACCTATAGATTTTGAGCTAATGCTTCCATTTGTCAATTTGGGTGAAAATGTTTGAGCATATTTTATAGTCTGATTTTCAGGTGGTATAACACTGGTTTGATAGTCAGCAAAATACTCGTTGGCAGACTTACCACTTCCTTTGGTTCCAAATACTGCAAAAGGTTCTCCTTTTTTTATGGTTTGAAGCTTTGTAATGCCATATATAGAAAATGCGTTCCAAAGTTCTTGCTTAAATAATTCGGTATTGCAATCACTCATATTCAACATAATGATATGATATCTATCTGGTACACGGTTTAGTAAATCTATTAAAGAATCTTGTTCTTCTATTTTGTAGGTATTGTAGTTATACATACCACATGGTTCTCCAGGTTGATCATATGGTGCTTCATGTGGAGTATTACTATAAAACCAAGGACTTTTAAAGGGAACATTAAAGGGGTTGAATGGTTCGTGATACCTTTCATCAGTATCAGGATTTATAAACATCATAGAAACACCAACGAATGGCCACCAATTAGTAATGACAGGTGTTCCATCTATGATAATCCATCGATTTGTATATGGTCCAAGTCCACTACCTCCAGTTTCTATTTGGTAGTCTTTGGATGTGGTTCTTAAAAAATCAAATTTCCCAGTATTTGAATCAACAGAAATGGCATTTTTTGAGGAATTGAAAAATTTCCAACGATTGCCCTCAGTCCATCCTTGAGGGCTATCTTTAATGATTCCAAAAGTTTGATAAGCCCAATCAGAAGTGTCGTCTTTTTCTATGTAACGTACTCGGATATAGTAATCTTTATTATCAATATCAGGAAATATAACTTCCGTTCTAATTAGGGTTTTGTCATGGAAGAACTGATCCCTATCAATGGGATTTTTAAAAAAAGGTGTGCTATCCCATTCAACGATAATTTCTCTATTTATATCAGTGTTGCCAGGTAGTTGGACCATTATCTCAACAGAAGTATTGGAGATTATTTCATCTGCTGATGGTTTCAAAATTGTTGGAGATATCTGCTTGATGAGGTATTTCGTTGTGTATGTATTATTTAATTCACCATTGGGCAGCATTTCTTGTATTGAATTTACACTATCCAATTCAAGTTGAATATCAACAAGCCCAGATAAAATATTTTGGGGAACTTTAAATTCAATAGTGTTTTGGAAGAAGGGGGCGGATATATCCAATTGATCGTAGAAAACAATCTGCCCATTACTAGTTATTTTACATTGGATATTTAAAGTTCTGTTAACAGCCTTACCAATATTATTTATTTGAGCTAGGATGGATAGAGAATCACCACGTGTAGCATTTCCAACAAATACTTGAGAGAATTTGAAATCTGACAAATTAGGTGATTTGAGAGAAAATGCAGGATCTCCATGATAAACAAGTTGTCTGGATTGAATAACATCTAAAGGACGATCGATATTGCCGAAAGTTTTTGAAGCAGCTTTAATAGCACTCGCTATACTCTCTCCATAATTATCTTGAAATAGCTTTTTATGTATTTCAAGACTATGTAAATATAGTTGAGAAGTAAAAGATAGGTTGGTACTTGCAATCCAACCGAGTGCACCTTTATTAGGCTCAAAAAGAAATTTTTCTGCAAGGGATAAATCTTCAAAAGTATTTCCTAAAGCACAACCATTAAAAAAGAACAAAGGAGTCTTTCCAAAATTATCATATTCAGAGGGTTCGCCAAGTGAAATTTCTGTTACCTGTGCGGCTCCATGTCCAAAATACATAAGCATATTGGACCCATCATTTACCTCGGCTTGTATTTTAGAAGTAAGACTAGTTTGTATTGGGAGCGGTTCTGATTTTGAAAACAATACTCGATATCCACCATATGAAGTATCACTTAAAATGCTGTAATAGCTATTAAGGTAATTTTTGAATGATTGGTTTTCAAGACCAACACCACCAGCAAGTTGAATTACTTTTTTTTGCCATACTGCTGGGGGTTGTGCTTCAAATGCTTTGATTTTATCAAGGTATATTTCGACTTGTTTATTACTACGTGCAGGGACTCTTCCAATGCTATATTTTAAGCCTAAATCACTTATATCTAAGGATGAAACATACAAATAATCACTTGGAGGAAACCCAATGGATGGAACAAGATTAAGTGCAGCCTTAAGCTCCGTATTTGTTCGAATACGATTGTAGGTCTGACCCTTACCGAGTAGTAAGATGTATTTAAGATTTGGAGCTGATGATTTCAAGGATTGGATGTATTTTTTTATAGCAAGTGGCCCTTCAATTCCATACCCGAAATCATGATAAATATCATTTACGTAGATAGTTGCTGTGGCGAGACTTCCGCCAGTACTACTCATCCTGTAACTCGCATAGTTACTTGCACCAGAATATAAATTTGGATGAGTGATGATTAGATAATCAGTTGATTGATTAATTGTAGATTTACCAAATGTTACCTCCTCTATAGAATTAATTTTGATTACGTCTGTATTGTCATAGATATAGAAATTAGTAATTCCATTCTTCTCTATGTTGAACTTTATAGATTGGTCTCCTTGTTTATCTGCTTTAATTCTTTTGTTATTTGATAAATCAATTACAAAAGGATTGTTTTTTGAGGTTGGATAGTCACTAAAATTGAAGAAAGAAGAATTGAAAGAGCCATTAACTTTTAGTTGACTATTGTTATTGAGATTCAGTAAACGTGGGTAATTGCATTTTATGTAAGATAAAACAAAAGCACTTTGATTATAATTAGATTCTCCAATATACAAAGAGGTTACGGGTTTCAAATTGTGAGGATCAACAGATGCATTTAACTGGATTCTGTGGTATCCTAAAGCCTTTTTAGATACGATAGTATTCATTTTGTTCTCTATAGACAACGATAGTTCGTGATTGTATCCGTTTGAAATCTCATTAGTATTGTGATTAGCAGAGAAGGCAACAATTTCAAATTCAGCTTTTGGTCCATTTGAAAAGACGTTAGGCAAATTCAATTTGAATTCAGGTTGACTTGTCCATATCCAACGTCCAAAACCCTCTCCATCAGTGTATTCTGAAAATTGTTGACTAGAATTATTTTGGTTAGGGATGCCTGAAAAAAAGTCGTCTTTAAAAGAGATGATTCGTTCGTCTATGAAATAAGAATCGGCTTTTTTTCCATCATAATTGTTGTCATAATAGGACGTGATTCTTTTATCTGAAAAAATATTATTCCAGGTTAAATAATAGTTAGAGGTGTCGGTAAATAAGCTCTGATAAGGGTTGGGTTGGTTAGATGAGTCTTTATAGAGTTCAGTATCTAAAGTTCCATCATTTTTGGTCGCATAAAATTCAATAAAATCATTGATATCTAAGTTGTTATCGTCTTGCCCACTGACAAAAAGATATTGTTCTTCACCATTCTTGAAAATTTGGATAGTTTTTGGGTTTATTTCATCTATAGGGATTCCAAAATTTAATAGGGTATTGTAATCCAAACGATAAACACCGTT
>JAQWJH010000022.1 GCA_029248455.1 Flavobacteriaceae bacterium | reverse complement strand
GTCTTTATCTCCTCTTCCCGAGCAATTAAAAACAATGACATCAGTTTTTTTAAATTTCATTTTATCAAGAACTGCAAAAGCATGAGAGGTTTCTATTGCAGGAATAATCCCTTCCATTCTGGATAAAATCAACCCCCATTCAATGGCATCCTTATCTTCAATTGAAATAAACTTTCCTCTACCTGTTTTATACAAATTAGCATGCATTGGACCTACACCTGGATAATCAAGTCCAGCAGAAATGGAATAAGGCTCTGTTATTTGTCCATCCTGAGTTTGCATTAATAAGGTTTTAGAACCATGAATGATTCCTTCTTTACCTAAAACTGAAGTGGCTGCACTTTCTCCAGATTTTATTCCTTTACCTGCTGCCTCAACACAAATTATTTTGACTTTCTCATTATCTAAGTAAGGGTAAAATATACCAGCTGCATTGCTTCCGCCTCCAACACATGCTATAACATAATTAGGATTTTCATTTCCCTCAACTTTTTTTAATTGTTTTTTAACTTCATTTCCAATTACAGATTGAAACCTAGCAACCATATCAGGATAGGGGTGGGGCCCCACGACTGAACCTATGATATAATGTGTGTCAACCGGATTATTTATCCAATCCCTAATAGCTTCGTTAGTGGCATCTTTTAGGGTTTTACTTCCTGAAATTGCAGGCTTGACTTCTGCACCTAACATTTTCATTCTAGCAACGTTTGGAGCCTGTCTAGATACATCAACCTCTCCCATATAAATTATACATTTCACACCCATAAGCGCACATACAGTAGCAGTAGCAACACCATGTTGTCCAGCGCCTGTTTCAGCAATTATTCTAGTTTTACCCAATTTTTTTGCAAGTAGTATTTGTCCTATTGTATTGTTTATTTTATGAGCTCCAGTATGACATAAATCTTCTCTTTTTAAATAAACTTTCGTATTATATTTTTTAGAAAGTCTTTTTGCGTAATAAAGTGGAGTAGGCCTTCCTACATATTTTTCTAACAAGTCATCGAATTCTTTTTTAAAACTTATTTCAGATGATATTTTTAAATATTTAGATTTAAGTTCTTCAATATTAGCATGCATCATTTCTGGGATAAATGCTCCGCCAAAGTCACCATAAAACCCATTTTTATCTACATTATAAGAAATTTTCATTTTTTCATTTTATTTATTAGTTCATTAACTTTTTTATAATCTTTTAATCCAGGCTTAGTTTCAAATTTACTGTTGATATCAATTCCTAACAAAGGAATTTTTAGTTTTTGAATGTTTAATAAATCTGGAAAATCAAGAACATCAATACCGCCGCTTAACAAAAAGGGTTTTTTAGAATTATATTTTTTTAGAATTTTCCAATCAAATTTAATCCCATTTCCACCATATGACTCCCCTTTGGTATCAAACAAAAAATAGTCGCAAACTTTTTCAAATAAATTTAATTTTTTAAAATCGAATTCTTTCCCAATACTAAATACTTTAATTACTTTACAATGAGCTTTGATTTTATTGCAAAATTCAGAGCTTTCATTACCATGTAATTGAACAAAATCAAGATTAAATTGATTTATTTTATTTATAATTAAGTCATAATCTTGATTGACAAAAACCCCAACTTTTTTTATTGTATTGGAAATATCAATTGTTTTTTCATTGAAAAATCTTTTAGAATTTGGCCAGAAAATAAAACCCATAAAATCTGGATTTAAATTATTTATTTCAGAAATATTATTTTCAAACTTCATTCCACAAATTTTCAATTTCATTTTACTAACTTTTTAAATTATTAATGAAATTATCTGCTGCTTTCCCAGGATTTTTTTCTTTCATAAAATTTTCACCCATTAAAAAACCTTCAAATCCATAATCAATAAGTTCTATTATTTCTTTCTTACTGGTAAGTCCACTTTCAGATATTTTAACAAATTCTTTTGGAATAAATTCCACTAAATCTTTACTAGTTTGGATATTCACTTCAAATGTTTTTAGATTTCTATTATTAACTCCAATAATATCTATGGAATCAATCAAACACTTATTTAATTCATTGAGATTATGAATTTCTATTAACACTTCTAGCCCTAAGCTTTTGGCAAATTGACTTAGGGATTTTATGGATTCTTTTTTTAAACATGATGCTATTAAAAGAATTGCGTCAGCTCCTAATCCTTTTGCTTCAATTATTTGATATTCATCTATAATAAATTCTTTTCTTAAAACCGGAAGTTTAGTGTTTTCTCTGGCAATTATTAAATCTTTAGAGGATCCTCCAAAATATTGTTCATCAGTCAAAATAGAAATTCCACTAGCACCTGCATTCTCATATCCTTTAACTACATCATTAACATTTGAGTTTTTATTAATAATTGATTTTGAAGGGGATTTTCTTTTAAATTCTGAAATGATTCCAAACTTACAAATTTGAAGACTTTGTGATAGAGAATTTACAGGTCTACTAAATCCTTTTAGTCTTTCAAGATCCGAAAATGAATTATTTTTTTTATTTAATTCTATTTCAGTTTTTTTAGTTTCAATTATTTGATTTAAAATGCTCATTATTTACTTAGTTTTTTTAAAGTTTTAAATGCATTTAAAGCTTTACCGGACTTCAAAGATTCTCTTGCTTTTTCAATTCCATCACGAATACTAATATTTTGGGCAGTTGAAATGGCTATTCCAGAGTTGACTAAAACAACATTATTTTGTGAACTAGATCCTTTATTATTTAAAATATTCATAAAAATTTTTGCGGATTCTGAAATTGAATTACCTCCAACTATAGACTTAGGTTTTAATATATTTAAATCAAAGTCTGATGGTTCGAATATTTTTTCGGAATTATTAGAAATGATTTTAACATTTCCCGTCAAAGACACTTCATCATAACCATCTAACGAATGTATGATTGAGAAATTTTTATTTGATTTTTGAAATACATATGAGTATAATCTAGCTAATTCTAAGCTATATACTCCAACCATTTGATTGTTAGGGGTTGAGGGATTTACTAATGGCCCCAACATATTAAAGAAGGTTTTTAATCCTAATTCTCTTCTTATTGGAGCAACATGCTTCATTGCTGGATGAAAAAGAGGAGCATGAAGAATACATATACCACTTTTTTCAATACAATTTTCTATAAAACTTTGATCATTTGAAAATCTAATTCCTAAATTTTCTAATACATTACTTGATCCACATGATGATGAAACTCCATAGTTTCCGTGTTTGGCAACTTTTATTCCAGCTCCAGCAGTAATAAAAGCAGATAGTGTTGAAATATTAAATGTATCTTTATTATCTCCCCCAGTACCACACAAATCAATCGTATTGTATTTTTTTAAATCAATTGAAATACATAGCTCAATCAAGGCGTCTCTAAACCCTTCTAGCTCCTCAACTGTAATATTTCTAATCATATATACAGTTAAGAAGGAAGTCACATGTGAATGGTTATGTGTACCGCTAGAAATTTCAAGCAATATATTTTTAGCTTCTTCTCTATTTAGAGTTTTATGAGCAAATAATTTATTTAATATATCTTTCATTATTTGATTTTTAACCAATTTTTTAAAAGATCTTTTCCGTGTTCTGTTAATATAGATTCAGGATGAAATTGAACGCCTCTTAAATTATACGTTTTATGTTTAAATGCCATTATCTGTCCGTTTTGATCATAAGCTAAAGCCTCCAACTCATCTGGAAGAGGTTCTTTAACAACCCAAGAATGGTAACGTCCAACTTTTAAAGGGTTCGGTAAATCATTAAAAAGAGGATCTTCTTTAATAATATTTATATCACTAGCAACTCCATGAAAAACTGTTTTTAAATTGATAAGTTCTGCGCCAAAAACTTCAGCTATCGCTTGGTGTCCCAAACACACCCCTAAAATACTTTTTGTATTAAAAAAAGATGAAATAATTTCTTTTAAAAGACCAGCTTCTTTTGGAATTCCTGGTCCGGGTGAAAGAACAATTTTATCAAACTTTTCAATTTCTTTTATATTGACTTGATCATTTCTTTTGACTGTCACCTCACATTTAAGTTCTTCGAAATAATGAACTAAATTGTAAGTAAAAGAATCGTAATTATCAATAACTATAATTTTCATATTTAAATTTTTTCAGCAATTTCTAGTGCGGTGTTTAATGCACCAAGTTTATTGTAAATTTCTTGTAATTCATTTTTCGGAATAGATTTTGAAACAATCCCAGCACCAGCTTGAAATAAAAGTTCATAGTTTTTACTTAGAAATGATCTAATTATTATCGCATGATTAAAATTCCCCTCAAAATCCATGAAACCAATTGCTCCTCCGTAAAATGATCTATTACAATTTTCATATTCGTTAATTAATTGCATCGCCCTATGCTTTGGCGCACCAGTTAATGTCCCAGCGGGAAATGTATCAGCAGCAATTTGAAAAGTAGATGAACCATTTTTCTTAATTCCAGTTACTTTTGAAACAAGATGTATAACGTGAGAATAAAATTGAATCTCTCTATCTTTTTCTACCTTTACATCGTTTCCATTTCTACTTAAATCATTTCTAGCTAAGTCAACAAGCATCATATGTTCACTATTTTCTTTATCATCTTTTGAAAGTTTCTCAGCTTTTTTTGAATCTTCTACATCATCTCCGGTTCTTTTAAATGTCCCTGCTATTGGATGAATTTCAGCTTTATTTTTTTTAACAACTAATTGTGCTTCTGGCGAACTTCCGAAAATTTTATAACTACCATAATCAAAATAGAATAAATATGGAGAAGGGTTTACTGATCTCAATGCTCTGTATAGATTAAACTCATCCCCCTGAAATTTTTGTTTAAATCTTCTGGATAGAACAATTTGAAAAACATCTCCCCTGTAACAATGCTTAATTCCTTTTTTAACAAGATCAATATATTGTTTATCATTGATATTAGAGTTTAATTCTCCAACTCTTGAAAAAGGAAACTTAGACGAATTATTTGAAGAAATAATATTTAATATATCATCCAAATTATCTTTCTCATTAAAACGGTGATGAAATAATTTAGCCTCATTATTAAAAACATTAATCACAATTACATTTGCATAAAAAGCATAGTATATGTCAGGTATATTTGTGTCTTTATTTTTTGACTGGATATTTATATTTTCAAAGTATTTTATTGAGTCATAATTCATGTATCCAAAAACGCCATTATTAATAAATTTTTTGTCATTTTTTTTGCACTCAAATAATTTACAAAATTCATCAACTTGCTTAACCACATCAATATTTTTGTTTATTTCAATAGTCTCTTTAACTCCATCAGGAAAAGATTTTGATATTATATTTTCTTTAACAGAAATGTGAGCAATAGGATTAAAGCATACATAGGCAAAACTATTATCATTTGCACCATAATCACTACTTTCCAACAACAGAGAGTTCGAAAACTTATCTCTAATTTTTAAATAAATACTAACAGGTGTCAAAGTATCTGCTAATAGTTTTTTTTCGGATGTTAATATTTTATACAATTTATCAATTCTTTAAATTAAAAAAGGCCTGTCGCGAGACAAGCCTAAATATTTTTATATAATTTAATTGGTCTATCGCGAGATATCTGAATTAATTATCCACCACCAAATATTAAACCTTAAATTTTTTAACATAAATCAAATATATAAATCATACTATTAGTTTACAA
>JAQWJH010000084.1 GCA_029248455.1 Flavobacteriaceae bacterium | reverse complement strand
ATCAGGAAAAAATTTAAATTTACTAGTAATGATGTCTACCTTTCTTTTTAACTCAAAAAGTGTTGGAAGAAAATTAGTTCCAAGTTTCTCTATTACTAAAAAAGTATCCTTACTATATTTTTTTGCTGCATCGTAACAATCCCTATGGACATAATCTCCAAGTGTTGGAAGCGTTTTAAATGTTTTAAGTATATCTCTCCTAATTTTCCAAAAATCATCAGGATTGTTTGAACCAACATAAAATACTTGATTTTTTTTTGGCTTTGGGTAAGTGTCTAACCTTACGGCAAAGACAGCTAATTTTCCTGCACATCCCGACACATTATGTAATAATCTTTAATCAGCATTGTATCTTGCAGGAGTTGTAGACTTAACTTGTCTTACTATTTCAGAATATTTATTGTCAGATGCTGATTTGTTGGAATTTATTACGTCTAACTTATCGTAATTTTTATTTTGTAAATTATTTAAAATTTCCTCAGGATTAGATCCTAAGTTAATTTCTAATTCATTAGTTAATTCTAATTCACCGTCTATATTGACTTTAGCATAAAGGGCTAGCTCAGTAAATGCAGGACCTCGTTGTACAAGTGAGCCACCTGAGTTGTTACATACACCACCAACAATTGAAGCTCCAATAGATGTAGATCCAATAATTGAATGAGGTTCTCTATTAATTGGTTCTAATTTTTTTTCTAAATCATACAATGAACTTCCTGAAAATCCAATTATTTGTTTGCCTTCATTAATAAGTTGTATGTCATCAATTCTTAAAGTGTTTACTATAACAATTGGACGATCATAATCATTACTGTTTGGAGTAGATCCCCCTGTCAAACCTGTATTAGCTGCTTGCATAATAACAATTACATCCGCTTTCAAGCATACCTTTAATATTTTCCAAAGTTCAATTAATGAACCCGGCCTTAAAACAGCAAGCGCTTCACCATTTCCATATCGCCATCCCTTAGAATATGAGTTTTTTCTCCAACTTGCTGTGATAACATATTTACTCCCAATAATATTAATTAATTCTTGAATCATATATTTAATAAGAGTATTAAATTATTATATATTTGCTGTTCATTTCATGAACTAATATAATCCATTATGATAAGATTCATTCTTTTTCTTTTAATTGTTTTAATAACCCAATCCTGCACTAATAATTCTGTATTTTTAATTGATGCTTCCACAAATCATGAAGATGGTAAAAAAGTCTATTTGATTGAATACGGCAGAGACAATAGGCCTGCTGCTGTTGACTCAACAGAAGTTTTAGAAGGAAAATTCAAATTTACCGATTCTATTGTAGTTCCAGAAATGCATTATATTTATTTTGAAAATGAAAGAGAAAATCTTCCTCTTGTTCTAGAGCCTGGTACTATTAAAATTGAAATCTTTAAAGATAGTATGAGATCCTCAAAAATTACTGGTACAAAATCTAATGAAGATTTTTTTAGATATGTTAAACAAACAAAAGCTTTTTATGTCGAATTAGATAAAATTCAATCAGAACTTAGAGGAACATCATTAAGCGACTCATTAATTTCCAATGATTTAAAAGACCAGTTTGAGCAAATGAGATCTAAATTAAATGATTATGAACTTGATTTTATGAACACAAATAACGATTCTTATATTTCAACACTAATTTTACAAAGAATGTTAACTCAACAAGAAATTGAATTAGAAAATGCTGAAAAGATATATGAAAATTTTACTGATCTAATTAAAAAAACTAATTCTTCAAAAAGCATTAAAGAAGGTATAGATTATTTAAATGAAAGTAAAAAACAATCCCCCACTATTGGATCAATAGCTCCAGATTTTAGTGGTCCTGATTTAAATGGAAATGTTGTTGATTTTTCAGACGTTAAATCAAAGGTTATTATGGTCGACTTTTGGGCATCATGGTGCGGTCCTTGTAGGATAGAAAATCCTCATTTAGTTTCATTAAATAAAAAGTATTCAAATGATGAGTTTCAAATTGTAGGAGTTTCTTTGGATAGAGACAAAGAATCGTGGGCGAACGCAATTAATGATGATGGACTTGAAAATTGGATTCATGTTTCACATGTCAAGTTTTGGAATGAGCCAATTGCAAAACTCTATAACATAACCAGAATGCCAACAACGTTTGTTTTAAATTCTGAAAAAAGAATCATTGCAATGGATTCAAAAGGTTCTGACTTAGAAAAAATAATTATTAAACAACTTTCCCTAAATTAATCAGAATATTCTTTTTTTTGAATTTATAATAAAGAAAAGCAACGGTAACATCATAAGTATTATCACCCAAAGATTTTCATCAATAATTTGTGGTTTAATTAATATCGTAACCAATAATCCCGCAATTGCTCCTCCAAAATGTGCAGTATGACCTATATTTCCTAAATTTTTATTCATTCCATAAATGCTGTAAAGAAGATAGCATATGCCAAACACATAGGCAGGTAATGGAATTGGCAAAAAAAGCATAATTAATTTCATTTCAGGAAATAGAATTATTGAAGAATAAACAATCCCAGTAACAGCACCACTAGCGCCCACAGCTGAGTAATATGGTTCTTTATTATGAAATTGTAAAGTAAAGTAATTACCTACATAGAGACTAATAATATAAATAATTAAATAATTTAACGATCCTACCTGTGCAATTACTTGTCCAGAAAATATATAAAGTGTAAATAAATTTAAGATTAGATGGTTCTTATCTACATGTAAAAATCCTGAGGAAAACATTCTGATTTTATCTCCTTTGAGTATCGAACTAATTTCAAATTTATATTTATTGAAAAAATACTGGTCTTTAAATCCTTTAAAAGAAATTAAAGCAGTCACTATTATTATAAAAAAAGTATAAATAATTTTGTGTTTTTAATTTAAATAACTAAATCTAAATAAAAAATAGCAACATTTAGGTGTGTCTTTATTATTTTTAATTTATTTCATTTTTATATAATAGATTTGCATAAATGAATTTTATAACAAAATTATTTATTGCTCCATTATTAATATTCATTTCATACTTACCGTTTAGATTACTTTATTTTATTTCTGATATTTTTTACTATTTCCTATACTATATCATTAGATTTAGAAGAAAAATTGTTCGAAATAATTTAGTACTCTCTAAAATAGCTTTGAATAAAAAAGATTTAATAATAATTGAAAAAAAGTTTTATAGACACTTAACAGATGTATTTTTTGAAATGTTTAAGTTTTATAGTATTTCACCTGACGAAATGAAAAAAAGATTTTACATCGAAAATCCTGAAATTTTTTATGAATTTGAGAAAAAGAACAAAAGCGTAATGTTTATGACATCGCATTATGGTGGATTTGAATGGTTTTTATCAATTACTTATCATGTTCCTCAACTTCCTTTTGCTGTCTATACTCCTCTTTCAAATAAAAGTCTAGAGTATTTAATTAAAAAATTTAGATTAAGACATGGTTCTAAATTAATATCTCGCTATGAAGCTGGCGCATACATAAAAAAACAACTTAAAGAAAATAAACTTTTTTTATATGGAATGGCGGCCGATCAATCAGCACAAATTAGGTCAATTACATATTGGAAAGAATTTTTAGGAATTAAAGTTCCTGTTTTTACTGGATCAGAAAGAATAGCAAAACAACATAATATCCCTGTTGTTTTTGGAAAAGTTGTAAAAATAAGTAGAGGTTATTACAAGGTTGTTGTCGAATTAATTTCTGAATTTCCAAATGATTATGAAAACTATAAGATTACAGATTTATACCTTGAGAAATTAGAAAAACAAATCAGGGAAGTCCCAGAGTATTATTATTGGACACACAACAGATTTAAACATAAAGATAAAGCACCTAAAGACTAATTTCCTGTATTAAAGATTCAATTTCTTTAATTAGATTTTGTGCTTGTTCCATGCTTTTAGCCTCACTGTAAACTCTAATTATTGGTTCTGTATTTGATTTTCTTAATTGCACCCAACTTTCATTAAAATCAATTCTTACTCCATCAACTAAATCAATTTTTTCGTTTTCATATTTTAATGCAACTTTATTTAAAATATTATCAACATCCAACCCTTCTGAAAGATTGATTTTTTCTTTGATCATATAATATTTAGGGTAAGTGCTAAGTAATTGACTTGCTGTTAAACCTAGTTCGGCATACAAAGATAAAAACAACCCAATTCCTACAATTGCATCTCTTCCATAATGACTTTTTGGATATATTACTCCCCCGTTACCTTCCCCTCCAATAACTGCGTTACAATCTTTCATTTTCTTTACTACATTTACCTCCCCAACAGCACTGTAAAAATGAGCTTGATTATGTTTTTGTGAAATATCCTTTAAGGCTAGAGATGAAGAAAGATTTGATACAGTTGGACCAGGATTATTTTTTAGAACATAATCTGAACAAGCAATTAGAGTATTCTCCTCTCCGAAAATATCTCCATTTTCACATATAAACACCAATCTATCTACATCAGGATCAATAGCTATTCCTAAATCAGCGTTATTTTCTAAAACTTTTTTTGAAAGTTCAGTCAAGTTTTTCTTTAAAGGTTCGGGATTGTGAGGAAAATCTCCGTTAGGTTCACAATAAAGTTTAACAACTTCAACATTTAAAGCTTTTAAAAAATCCGGAACTATGATACCTCCTGTTGAATTAACTGCATCAACAACAATCTTAAGATTTCTTGATTTAATTTTTTCAGTATTTACTAATTCTAAATTTAAAACAGATTCAATATGAAGTCTAATTGAGTCCTCTTTTTTTGTGATTTTACCTAAGTCGTAAACCTCGGAAAATATAATATTATCAGATTGTGAAATAGATACAATTTCTTTTCCTGAAATATTATCTAAAAATTCTCCATTTTCATCAAGTAGTTTTAATGCATTCCATTCTGCTGGATTGTGACTTGCTGTGATTATTATTCCTCCGTCAGCATTATATTTTGTTACCATCAGTTCTACCGTAGGAGTTGTTGATAAGCCAACATCAATTACGTTAATTCCAATAGAAATTAGTGAGTTTTGAACAAAATTTTGAATCATTTGACCAGAAATTCTCGCATCTCTTCCAATAACTACTGAAAGATTTTTATTTTTTGAATTATTCTTTAGCCATTGCCCATAAGAACATCCAAACTTAACAGCATCAATAGGCGTTAAATTGTCACCTTGTTTCCCTCCAATAGTCCCTCTTATCCCTGAAATAGATTTAATTAATGTCATATAACAAATATACAATTTGAATAACTTTTAGCTTACTTTTATAATAAAATATCATTATGTTTTTTAATTATAAGTCATTAATTTTTTTGGTTGTATTGTTCTCATATTCGTGTCATGAAAAGACTCAGAATAGTGGATTTAAAAATGGGCTTGTTGTTTCGGCAAAAATTGAAGCTTCTCAAGCTGGAGTAAATATTCTAAAACAAGGAGGTAATGCTTTTGATGCTATGATAGCAACTGAGTTAGCACTTGCTGTAGTTTACCCAAACGCAGGTAATTTAGGTGGAGGAGGATTTTTAGTTTACAGATTATCTGATTCTAGTACAGGTTCTTTAGATTTTAGAGAAAAATCTCCACTGCAATCTAAAAAGAATATGTATTTAAACAACAAAGGAAATGAAATAGAAGGTTTAAGTACGACTGGTGCATTATCGGTAGCAGTTCCAGGTACTGTTGCAGGAATTTTTAAAATCTATGAAAAGCACGCTTCTCTTCCTTTGAACGTGTTATTTGAGCCGGCAATTAAATTAGCTGAAAATGGATTTTTATTGACTTCAAATCAAGCTCAGTCACTTAACTCAAATTATAAAACCATTAAAAATAATAATGATTCAATTTCATTATTTCATAATGAATTTAAAGAAGGAGATTTATTTATAAATAATGCTCTGGCTAATTCTCTTCGTACAATTTTAAAAAATGGTAGAGATGGCTTTTATAAAGGAAGAATTAGTAAACAAATTATTGAATATGTCAATGCTAGAAATGGAATCTTAAGTCAAGAAGATTTTAATAATTATCAAGCTGTTTGGAGAGATCCTATCAAGTTTAAATACAAAGAGCTGAATATTATAAGCATGGGTCCACCATCTAGTGGAGGAATTGTTCTTGCACAAATTCTCAAAATGGTAGAACCTTACGATATATCAAAATTTCATCACAACAGTCAAAAATACATACAATTATTAGTTGAAGCCGAAAGAAGATCGTTTGCTGATAGAGGAAAATATTTAGGTGATCCCGACTTTAACTATATTCCCTCCAAAGAATTATTAAATAAGAAATATTTAAATGAAAGAATGAATAATTTTTCTTTTAAAAGAGCTTCCCAATCAAAATATATCAAATCTGGAGATATTTCATTAGTTGAAAGTGAAGAAACAACACACTACTCTATTGTTGATAAATATGGTAATGCTGTTTCTGTAACAACAACTTTAAACGGAAATTATGGATCAAAACTCTTTCCTCCTTCACTTGGATTTTTTTTGAATAATGAAATGGATGACTTTTCTATAAAACCGGGCGTGCCTAATATGTATGGAATGATTGGAGGAGAAATAAATGAAATTGCTCCAAATAAACGAATGCTAAGTTCAATGACCCCAACAATTGTAGAAAAAAACAATAACCTTTATCTCGTGCTAGGAAGTCCCGGGGGACCTACTATTATAACTTCGGTCTTACAAACCATACTTAATGTAAATGAATTTCAATTTAATATAGATAAGGCAGTTAATTCTCCAAGGTTTCATCATCTTTATTTACCTGATTTGATATATTATGAAAATAATTCAATTGATGGAAAAATTAAAGATTCGTTGATTTTAAAAGGATATTTATTTAATGATAAAAAAACATCCATTGGACGGGTGGATGCTATTCAAGTAACTGCTAATGGTTTTTTAATTGGTGGAGCAGATAAGCGAGGAGATGATAAAGCAGTAGGATATTAATATAACATTCTTAATTAATCATTTTAAAAATTGTAAATTGCTAGCTTGATTTTATTTACAAATGAAAGATGAAATTTCCGTAAATGGAGCTAGGGCTCACAATCTGAAAAATATTGATTTAAACATTCCAAAAAACAAATTAGTTGTTATCACTGGAATCTCTGGAAGTGGCAAATCTTCATTGGCATTTGATACAATCTACGCTGAGGGTCAAAGAAGATATATAGAAACATTTTCTGCTTATGCAAGACAATTCATAGGAGGATTAGAAAGACCTGATGTAGATAAAATTGATGGTCTGTCACCTGTAATTGCTATAGAGCAAAAAACTACCTCTAAAAACCCAAGATCTACTGTTGGCACAATTACTGAAATATACGATTATCTAAGATTGTTGTATTCAAGAATTGCAGATGCATACAGTTATAATTCACAAGAAAAAATGGTCAGTTACAATGATGATGAAATTGTAAATTTAATATTAAGTTCATTTCTTGAAAAAAAGATTACTGTTCTTTCACCTGTTGTTAAATCTAGAAAGGGACATTACAGAGAACTTTTTTTAACAATTAGAAAACAAGGATTTGTAAAAGTAAGAATAGACGGTGTTGTTCAAGATTTAGTTTCAAACATGAAACTTGATAGGTATAAAATTCACGATATAGAAATTGTTATTGATAGATTAATAGTAAAAAAAGATAAGTCATCAGTTAAAAGATTAAAAGAAAGTATTTTGACTGCAATGTATCATGGTGATCAATCTCTTGTTGTTATCGATGAGGAGAGTAAAAAAAACAAATATTTTAGTCGAAATCTCGTTTGTCCCACCTCTGGAATTTCATATGCTAAACCAGAACCAAATTCGTTTTCATTTAACTCTCCAAAAGGAATGTGTCAAAGATGTAATGGACTTGGTACCGTGAATAAAATTAATTTAAATAGTGTTATTCCCGATAATAATGCTTCAATTCATTCAGGTGGAATTATTCCAATTGGGAGTTATAAAAATAATTGGATATTTAAACAGTTATTAACTATTTCTAATCGATATAATTTCGATTTAAAAGATCCGATAAAAAAAATACCAAAATCTGCAATAGAAATCATATTAAATGGAGGAAATGAAACTTTTTCAGTAGAATCTAAGACATTAGGATTAACAAGAAAATATGAAATTGATTTTGAGGGTATCTTGACCTTTATTGAAAATCAGTTTAATGAAAATCACTCATCAAGAATAAAAAGATGGGCAAAGGGTTTTATGGAAAATCAAATTTGCTCTATTTGTAACGGATCAAGATTGAATAAAGAATCTATGAATTTTTACATAAATAAAAAAAGTATATCAAATCTGTGTGACATGGATATTTTAGACCTAAAAAAATGGTTTTCTAAATTACAACCAAAACTAGATGATAGAAGAAAAATAATTGCAAGCGAAATTATAAAAGAGTTGAATAAGAGATTGGATTTTTTGTTAAACGTAGGATTGGATTATTTATCTTTAAATAGACCTTCAAGATCACTTTCAGGTGGAGAATCTCAAAGAATTAGATTAGCAACACAAATTGGATCTCAATTGGTCGGAGTTTTATATATTCTGGATGAGCCAAGTATTGGATTACATCAAAGGGATAATTCAAAATTAATCGAATCTTTAAAGGGATTAAGAGATATAGGAAACTCGATAATTGTAGTTGAACATGACAAGGAAATTATGGAAAATGCTGATTATATAATTGATATTGGTCCTAAAGCAGGAAAGAATGGAGGGGAAATCATTTTTCAAGGAACTTATAAAGAAATGATTAAAAAAAATACTCTTACTGCTCAATTTCTTAACGGAAAGAAAGAAATAGAAGTACCAATTAAAAGACGTAATAAAGCAACTAAATCATTAAAATTACTAGGATGTTCAGGGAATAATTTAAAGGGAATTGATGTAGAATTTCCTCTTGGAGTTGTTATTGGAATTACTGGTGTTTCAGGAAGTGGAAAATCAACATTGATAAACGAAACTTTATATCCTATTTTAAATAATTATTTTTTTAATGGAGTTAAAGAACCTAAACCATATAAAAAAATATCAGGAATTGAAAATATTGATAAAGTAATCGAAATTAATCAAACACCAATTGGACGAACTCCAAGAAGTAATCCAGCAACCTATACAGGAGTTTATAGTGATATAAGATCTTTATTTACTTTGACACCAGAATCACTAATAAGAGGATATAAACCTGGAAGATTTAGTTTTAATGTAGTTGGAGGGCGATGTGAAACTTGTCAGGGGGCAGGACTAAGAAAGATTGAAATGAACTTTCTTCCCGATGTTTATATAAATTGTGATACTTGTAATGGAAAAAGATTTAACAGAGAAACATTAGAAATTAGATATAAAGGCAAATCCATTTCAGATGTTTTAAATATGACAATAAACGAAGGCTGTAAATTTTTTGAAAATTTTCCTAAAATTCTAAGGAAACTTAAAACTATTAAAGATGTAGGTCTTGGTTATATTACATTAGGTCAACAATCTACTACCCTTTCAGGTGGGGAAGCCCAAAGAATAAAACTTGCTTCAGAGCTTTCTAAAAAAGATACTGGAAACACCCTATATATTTTAGATGAGCCAACCACAGGTCTTCATTTTGATGATATTAAAGTTTTACTACAGATGATAAATAAATTGGCAGATAAGGGTAATAGTATTATTATAATAGAACATAATATGGATGTCATTAAAACAGTAGATCATATAATTGAAGTTGGAAAAGGAGGAGGAAGAAATGGAGGAGAAATTATTTTCAATGGCTCCCCAGAGGAATTGATAAAAAATTCAAAAAGTCCTACTGCTAAATATTTGAAAAAAGAACTAACTTCGAATTAATAATGAATAATTCAGATTTAAAAAATTGGAATGAAATTAAAACTAATGATTCTTGGTCTGTTTTTAAGATTATGGGAGAATTCGTTGACGGATACGAGAAAATGAGTAAAATTGGACCATGTGTTTCAATTTTTGGATCAGCAAGAACAGATTCAAGTGATGACTTTTATAATTTAACTACTGAAATTGCTAAAGATATTGTTAAGTTAGGTTTCGGAGTTATAACCGGAGGTGGGCCTGGTGTAATGGAAGCAGCTAATAAAGGAGCTAAATTAGCTTTAGGATCGTCTGTTGGATTAAATATAAAATTACCTTTTGAACAACATGACAACCCTTACATTGACGAGGATAAATCGTTAGATTTTGATTACTTTTTTGTTAGAAAGGTTATGTTCATGAAATATTCAAAAGGTTTCGTTGTTATGCCAGGTGGATTTGGAACTCTTGATGAACTCTTTGAAGCTATAACATTGATACAAACAAAAAAATCAGAAAAATTTCCTATTATTTTGGTTGGTTCTTCTTTTTGGACTAAGTGTTACAGTTGGATAAAAGATGAGTTACTAATAAAATATGAATACATTTCAAAAAAAGATTTAGACTTAATTTCAATTGTTGACACATCTCAGGAAGTTATTGACATTCTTTCAAATTTTTACAAAAAAAAATCACTTCGTCCAAATTTTTAATATCAATTTTACATGAGAATAATAATTTTAATTGTAATTATATTATTTTCTTTAAAATCTACTTCTCAAGTAAATCAGTATAAAATTAATGCAAGGTTTGATGTTATTGATAAAAAAATAAAGATTAAACAAACATTAAAGTTTTTTAATAACTCAAATAAAGATTTAAGTTTTTTAATATTAAATGATTGGGCTAACTCCTACTCCAACTCAAAATCTAGTTTAGGCTTAAGGCTTTCCGAAGAATACTCTCTTTTGTTTCAAAGATCTACCAAAAATCAAAGAGGATACACCTTAATTGATAAAATATATTCTGATTCAAAAGAGTTTAAATATAAAAGACCAAAAGATAAATATGACTTTATAAAGATTGATTTGGTAAACAAACTAAGAAAAGGTGATTCAATCCAATTAAATATAGATTATGAAATATTAATTCCTGATAATTCTTTTACAGGTTATGGAATTAACAAATCAAATGAAATAAACATTAGAGATTGGTACTTTACGTTCTCTAAAATTAAAAATGGTAATTGGATTCAAGAAAGTAATTTGGATTTAAATGACTTGTCAATTGACCCTGGAGAATTTACATTTCAATTGAGTTATCCTAAAGATTTTTTTTTAATCAGTAATCTAGATAAACAATCCTTAATTGAAAAATCAAATTTCAAAAAATTTATTTCCAAAAAAAGTGTTAGAAAAAATTCTAATATAATTTTGACAAAAAAAAGAAATTTCAAAAAATACACATTAAATAATATAAATATTTATTCAGATTTTGAATCATTCCAAGAAAAAGAGGATTCTATCTTAAATAAGGTGTTTAAATATATAGATAAGAAAATTGGAAATAAAATTCCTTTAAACAATACAAATACTAATGTGATTAAAACCGATTCTTTGTTAGAAAGAATTTTCAATTATTCCGAAAATAAATTAGGTAAATATAGATTTAATAACATTGTAATTTCAAACTTTAACAGACAAAGAAGACCAATTTACGGATTAAATAATATTCCTAAAATAGTCAGCCCTTTCAATCAGTCTTTTCTTTTTGAATTTAATTTTTTAAAAGAATTTCTTCACACTTTTTTGAATGAAACTGTATCTGTGCACTACAGAGAAAAGTATTGGGAGATCGAAGGTATAGTTGTTTATCTAATGATTGATTATATTGAAAGATTCTATCCAGATTTAAAATTGATAGGAAAATACAGCAAGTTAAAATTATTAAAAAATAGAAATTATGCTAAATATGGTTTCAATGAACAGTATAGGCTATTTGAAAATATAATTTCCAGTAGAAATATTAATCAATCTGTAACAACTAGCCTTGATTCATTAACAAGAGTTAATCAAAAGATAATAAACCCTTACAAAATTGGATTAGGTTTTAAAATGTTATCGGAGTTCTTGGACAAGAAAGTTATTGATGAATCTATAAAAGATTATATTAATTTCAATAACCTGGAGAGTTTTGAACAAACCTCATTTCAAAACATTTTAGATCTAAACACGAATAATGATACTGAATGGTTTTTTAATGAATATTTAGTGTATAAAAATCTTAAGGATTATTCAATAACTAAAATGAATCAAACAGAGTTAAAATCATATTTTAAAATAAATAGATCATTGAAGTCTAAAATTCCGATTAAGGTTTCCTTAATTAAAAACAAAGAGTTAAAAAAAGAATTTTGGTTAAATCCTCACAAATTAGATACGATCTTAGTGTATGATAAAAATGAATTTGATTTTATTGAGATTAACAAAGATAAATATGTCAACGAGTCTAACTACAATAATAATTTAGCTTCCTTTAAAAAATATAAAAAACCATTTAAGTTTGTTTTATTTAATGATTTTGAAAATGTGTATAACAAGCAGTTAAATTACATACCTCAATTTGGCTATAACCTTTATGATGGATTAATGCCAGGGTTAAGTCTTACTAATATTACCCCCATAAGAAAACCGTTTACTTATAAATTGAAGCCTTTTTATTCATTTAAAAAAAATAAGTTATTAGGTAGTTTAAATTTGAAATTCATAAAATATAATGAAAATAAAAAATTATTTAGCACTCAATATTTTTTAGGTGGCTCTACTTTTCATTATAAAGAAAACCTTTCCTATTCATCTTTTTTCCCCTCTATATTACTAACTTTCAGAAAGCCTGATTTGAGATCAAATTTTAGACAATTTTTAAATTTAAGATATGTCAGTATTTATAGAGAGGAGAATATTAATCAAGAAAAATATCCCAATTATAATATTTTTAATGCAAAATATATTATTACTAATTCTAACGCAGGAAAAGGATATTCAATTAGTAATGATTTACAGATAAATAAAGATTTTATAAAAAATTCTGTAACCTTAAGTTACAGAAACTATTATAAAGATAATAGACAATATAATTTGAGGCTTTTTATTGGAAAGTTTATAAAAAACTCTACTAAAGACGACTATTTTAGTTTTGCCACCTATCGGGCCAGAGACTACATGTTTAATTATAATTTATTAGGCAGGTCTGAAACAACTGGTTTTTATAGTCAACAGTTTATTTCATCTGAGGGAGCATTAAAATCTAAAGTATTAACTCCTTACTCTAACGATTGGATGATTTCATTTAACAGTGGAATTACAATATGGCAATGGGTTGAAGCTTATTATGATTTAGCATTAATAAAAAATAAAAAAAACAATACTAAATCAGTCTATGGTTCTGGAATTAGATTAAATATTTTAACTGATTACTTTGAGCTTTACTTCCCATTCTATTCATCTTTAGGAAACGAATTAAATCATTCAAATTACTCTGAAAAAATAAGATTTAAAATTTCATTTGACCCTAATACACTTTCTGGATTGTTTACAAGAAGATGGTTTTAAAATTGGTAGAGTTAAATAAATCAATTTTTTATAAATTTGCATGCCACTTAATATTATGCAGACCAACACAGATCTAAATAAAGAAATATCGTTTGATTCTTTTAAAAGCCAAGTTTTAAAGGATTATAAATTGATTGTAATTAGTAGAGAAGCTAGTCTTCTTGGACGAAGAGAAGTTTTAAGTGGTAAAGCTAAGTTTGGAATCTTTGGAGATGGAAAAGAACTCCCTCAAATTGCTTTAGCAAAAGTTTTTCAAAATGGTGATTTCAGATCTGGATATTATCGTGATCAAACTTTCATGATGGCAATTGATGAATTAACCCCAAAACAGTTATTTTCAGGTTTATATGCTAATACTGATTTGAAAGAGGAGCCTATGTCAGCTGGAAGACAAATGGGTGCTCATTTTAATACTGTAAGTTTAAATGAGGACGGTTCATGGAAAGATTTAGTCAATCAAAAAAATTCAAGTTCAGATGTATCTTGTACAGGGTCTCAAATGCCAAGATTACTTGGTTTAGCTCAAGCTTCAAAATTATATAGAAAAAATAATACTAAAAATAAATTTTCAAATAAAGGTAACGAAGTTGCCTGGGGAACAATTGGAAATGCAAGTACAAGTGAAGGTATATTTTTTGAGATATTAAACGCAGCTGGAGTTCATCAAGTTCCTATGGTTATTAGTGTATGGGACGATGATTATGGAATTTCTGTTGAAAGTAAAGATCAGACCATTAAACAAAGTATTTCAGAAGCATTAGCTGGTTTTCAAAGAACTAAAGATAAAAAGGGTTTTGAAATTCTTAAAGTTAACGGATGGGATTATCCTAGTTTGATAAATACCTATCAAAAAGCAAACGATATCTCAAGACTAAACCATATTCCTGTATTAGTTCATGTAAAAGAGTTAACACAACCAATTGGACATTCAACATCAGGATCTCACGAAAGATATAAATCTAAAAAAAGGTTAGCATGGGAGAAAAGAAATGATTGTAATCTTAGAATGAGAGATTGGATTTTAGACAATGGTATAGCTACTCAATCTGAACTTGAACTAATCGAAAGTGATTCAAAAGTATTTGTAAAAAAAGCTAAAGAAGAAGCTTGGGATTCTTACTCTAATCCAATTAAAAATTCCAGATTAGATGTTGTTCCTCTTTTAAATGATTTAAAAAATGATTTTAACAACTTTGGATTGGTTTCAATTGTAGAGGAATTAGAAAGAATTAAAGAACCTCACAACAAAGATATTTTATCAACAGGCAGAAAATTTTTAAGATTACTTGCAGGTCAAAATAGTTCTAAAATAGAAGCTTTAAAGAAATGGGTCGTTGATTTTAGTTTTCTAAATCAATCCAAATACAGTTCCAAGCTTTACAATGAATCCTTTTCAAAAGCTTCAAATATTAAAGAAATAAAACCAACCTATGATGATTCAAAAAAAGTTGATGGAAGAATTATTTTAAGAAATAACTTTGATAAGTTGTTAGGTCAACATGAAAACTTATTAATATTTGGAGAAGATTCAGGAAAAATTGGTGATGTCAATCAAGGTTTAGAAGGCCTTCAAGAAAAATATGGTGTCGAAAGAGTTGGTGATCGCGGTATTCGTGAAGCATCTATTGTTGGTGAAGGCATAGGTTTAGCGTTAAGAGGCTTTAGGCCAATTGCTGAAATACAATATCTGGATTATTTATTATACGCTATTCAAATATTAAGTGATGATTTGGCTACGTTACATTACAGAACAATTGGAAGGCAAATAGCCCCACTAATAATAAGAACAAGAGGACACAGATTAGAGGGAATATGGCACTCTGGCTCGCCCATGGGAGTTTTACTTTCAAGCTTGCGAGGAATAAATATTTTAGTTCCTAGAAACATGGTTCAAGCTAGTGGAATGTACAATACATTGTTACAGTGTGAAGAACCAGCTGTCTTAATCGAATCTTTAAATGGATATAGGTTAAAAGAAAGTGAACCAACTAATCTCTCAGAATTCACAGTTTTATTAGGAAAAGCAGAAATTTTAAAAACAGGTTTTGACATCACAGTTGTTTCTTATGGATCAACACTTAGATTAGTTGAAAAAGCTGCTATTGAATTAAAAAATTTAAATATAGATATTGAGATAATTGACTTACAAACATTAATTCCATTTGACAAAGAGGAGATTGTGAAAGAAAGTTTAAAAAAAACAAGTAAACTTCTTATTGTAGATGAAGATTTACCAGGTGGTGCTTCATCTTATATTCTACAAAAAATTTTAGAGGAACAAAACTGCTTTAGTTTATTGGATAGTAAACCTGTAACTTTGACATCTAAAGCTCATAGACCAGCATACGGTTCTGATGGAGATTATTTTTCTAAGCCATCAATTGATGATATAATTGAAAAAGCTAACGAGATAATGAATGAGTATGACCCTAATAATTATCCTGAAATAATTTAGCTAAATATTTGTACCATTAATTGTCTTAATAAATCCTTATTTGAAATATTTGTTGAAGAGAGTCCCTTGCTTTTCAAATCACAATCTTTGATTAAACTAATAATATTACTAATTTTTTTCATAGAAAAGTTCTTCGACGTCTCAACATAATCTTTAACAAAAAAGGGGTTAACTCCAATTACTGCTGCCACATTATTTTTACTCTTATTTTTCAAAGAATGGTACTGAAATAACTGAACAAAATAATTAAATATTGAAGTGAGAGTAATTTGAACTGGTTGTTTATTATTAGATGATAAATAATCGCAAATTTTTAATGCTTTATTTAAGTCTTTATTTCCTATCGCGCTTCTCAATTCAAAAACATTAAAATCCTTACTGATTCCAACATATTGCTCAATCTCGTTAGGAGTTATGTTTTTATCATTTAAACAATTTATTTTTAATTTATTTAACTGATTATCAATTTTCTTTAGATCATTTCCTAGAAAATCTACCAGCATGTAACATGCTTTTGGATCAATCGTAAACAAATCCTTTTTTAATTGATTTTCCACCCAATTTGGCACATGATTTTCATAAATTTTCTTACAATCAATGACATTACCAAATTTTTGAATATTCTTATAAAGTTTCTTTCTTTTATCTAATGTTTTGTATTTGTAGTTAATGACTAGTATAGTACTCATTAACGGATTTAAAACATATTCTGAAAGTAATTCGATATTTCTTGATAAATCTTGAGCTTCTTTTACTACAACTAATTGATAATCTGACATAAGTGGATACCTTTTACAATGAGATATGATGTTTTCAACCGATGTATCTTTTCCGTAAAGTATAGTTTTATTAAAACTTTCTTGATCGTCACTCAAGACATTTTCGTTCAATAGTTTAGTTATGCTATCTATATAATAAGTTTCTTCACCCATTAAAAAATAAATAGGAGAATAAATTTTATTCTTGATTTTGGAAATTATGCTGTTAATTTCTTGTAAATTCATTTTAGATTATAATTATGTCTAAGTTAAATTTTCCCGATTACGAATTCAAAATCAAAAATATAGATAATAAAACATATATTTTTGACATTGTAAGAAAAAAATTTTTTATTCTAAATCCTGAGGAATGGGTAAGACAGCATGTTATATGTTACTTGTTGGAAAAAGAAATATCAAAGAATCACATTGGAATCGAAAAAAAAGTGATTGTCAACAAAATGAACAAAAGGTTTGATGTTGTTGTTTATAATAGAGATGGTTCTGTAAAATTGCTTGTTGAATGTAAAGCTCCTAGTGTAAAAATTGATCAAGCCGTGTTTGATCAAACTTTAATTTATAATAAAAGTTTAAATTCACAATTTATGATGATTACTAATGGCTTAATTCACTTTTTTTTTAAGATTGATTATAAAACTAAAAAATATAAGTTTATAAAGGAATTTCCATTTTCATGAGAATAGCTATAGTAATACTGAATTGGAACGGAATTAAGCTTTTAGAAAAGTTTTTACCGAGCGTGGTAAAACATTCTGAAAACCATACTATTTATGTAATTGACAATAATTCTGATGATAAATCTATTGATTTTATAACTAATAATTTTCCTGATGTTAAGATAATTAAAAATGAAATTAACTACGGCTATGCAAAAGGCTATAATAAAGGCTTAAAACATGTAAAAGAAGAGATTTACTGTTTATTAAACAATGATGTTGAAGTCACTAAAAATTGGATTAACCCTGTATTAAAAGAGTTCGTTGAGAATATTAAAACTGTGGTTGTTCAACCTAAAATTTTAAATTATAATAAACGAGAATTTTTTGAGTACGCAGGTGCTGCTGGTGGGTTTATTGATTACTATGGGTATCCTTATTGCAGGGGAAGAATATTTAATGAAATTGAACAAGATAATGGGCAATATGATCAGAATATTGATATTTTTTGGGCCTCAGGAGCTTGTTTTTTCATAAGAAAAAAAGTTTTTAATTCACTTAATGGATTTGATGAACATTTTTATAATCACATGGAAGAGATTGATCTATGTTGGAGAATTTCAAATTTAAGTAATGACCTTAAGAAAAAATTTATTTATCAGAGTACAGTGTATCATTTAGGAGGTGGCTCTTTTGACTATAACAACCCAAAAAAACTTTTCTATAATATTAGAAATCAAAGATGGATGATTATCAAGAATACAAATGTACTTCCTCACTTTAATTTCTTTACCATTAATAGATTACAATTAATAAATTTGATTAATATTATTTTTGCATTTTTCCAATTAATCGCTTTTAACTTCCAGCATTTTAAAGAGATTATAAAAGCAATGTATTATAATCATTCCTTTAAAGATGGATACAGAATTCCTATTGAACAAAATTATATGTTGGTTAGGTCAAACAATAAAAAACCTAAATACTACGTTATTAAGTCAATTATATACAATTATTTAATCCTTAAAAAAAGAAAATATTCTCAGTTAAATAAGAGTTAAATACTTATAAAATATAATTATTTTATTAAATTTGAATATTAAACAAATAAAAATTATTAAAATGAAAAAAATCTTTTTAACGATATTAACCGTATCCTTTTTACTGCCCTCATGTGTATCTCAAAAAAAATATGCCGCCCTTGAAGCCATGAACCAACAAAGTAAGGATTTATTAAATTCAGCGACTGTAAAATTAAATTCATGTATTGATGAAAAAGCTGGTGCTGAAGCTGATTTAAAAACTTTAAAAGAACAAGTTGCTTTTTTAAAAAATAATAATCAAGATTTAATCAATAACATGGGTAATCTTACAACCTTATCTCAAAAGGGAGCAGAAAATTTAGAAAAATCTCTTGAAAGTATGAAGGAAAAAGATTTAACTATAAACACAATGAGAGATGCTGTTACTCGTAGAGATTCTGTAACTCTGGCTTTAGTAACTAGTTTAAAAGGTTCTTTTATTGATATTAACGATAAGGATATTGAAGTAAATGTTGAAAAAGGTGTGGTTTTCATTTCTATTTCTGACAAATTATTATTTAATAGTGGTAGTTATGTCGTTTCTGAAAGAGCAAAAGAAGTGTTAGGTAAAGTTGCTAAGGTAGTACTTGATAAACCTGAAATTGAATTTTTAGTTGAAGGTCACACGGATAATCAATCTATTCAAAATGAGGTCTTACTTGATAATTGGGATCTTAGTGTCAAACGTGCAACATCTGTTGTTAGAGTCTTACAAAATGATTTTGGTGTTCAACCTGAAAGGATGACCGCGGCTGGAAGAAGTTACTATGTCCCTGTTGCTGATAATGAAACAGCTGAAAATAGATCTAAAAATAGAAGAACAAGAATTGTTGTTCTTCCTAAATTAGATCAATTTTATGACCTAATTGAACAAGGAATGAAAGCGGCTGGTAATTAATAAATAAAAATTATAAAAAAACACACCTATTGGTGTGTTTTTTTTGTTTTAAATTTTAAAAAAGCATCAATACCCAATTAAATAGACGACATTTGCAGCCTAAATTAAAAAATGACAACTTTCAAAGATCTTGGTATTGGAAAAGAATTATTTAAATCAATAACTGAAATTGGATTCATTTCCCCTACTCCAATTCAAACTGAGTCTATTCCATTTCTTTTAAAAACAAATCAAGATTTAATTGCTTTAGCACAAACTGGAACTGGAAAAACTGCTGCATTCGGATTACCTACAATTCAGCAAATTGACGGACAAATTAATCATGTCCAATCAATTGTACTTTGCCCAACAAGAGAATTATGCATACAAATTGCTAAAGATTTAACAACATTCACTAAATATCTAAAACACGTAAAAATAGTCCCGGTTTATGGTGGTACTAGTATTGAAAATCAAATCAAATCTATAAAAAAAGGTGTTCAAATAATTGTAGGAACACCAGGAAGAACTAAAGATTTAATTAATAGAAGAGTTTTGAAATTAGATATAGTTAATAAAGTAATTTTAGATGAAGCTGACGAAATGTTAAGCATGGGATTCAAAGATGATTTGGATTATATTTTGGATAAAACTTCTAAAAATAGACAAACAATGTTGTTTTCAGCAACGATGTCTAGGGAAGTTTTATCTATTTCAAAAAAATATATGAAGGGTGCTAAAGAAATTACAGTAGCAAAAGTTAATTCTGGTGCCAAAAACGTAGAACATCATATATATGACGTAAGTTCAAAATACAAATACGAAACTTTAAAAAGAATCGCTGATTTTAATCCAAATATATATGGAATAGTTTTTTGTAGAACTAGACGTGAAACAAAAGATATAGCCAATAAATTCATTAATGATGGTTATAATGCGGATGCTATTCATGGTGATCTATCACAAAATCAAAGAGACGAGGTAATGAACAGGTTTAGAGATAAATCATTACAAATGTTAATTGCAACTGATGTTGCTGCTAGAGGACTAGATGTAGATGATTTAACTCACGTTATAAATTATTCACTTCCTGATGATCCAGAGGTGTATACTCATCGAAGTGGAAGAACAGGAAGAGCGGGAAAAAGCGGAATTTCTATCGCAATTACAAATAGTAGAGAGGGTAGAAAAGTGAAATCTATTGAAAATAAAAGTCAAATTAAATTTCTTAGAAAAGAAGTACCCTCTGGAAAGGATATTTGTTCTAAACAATTATTTAAATTAATTGACAAAATTGAAAAGGTAAAAGTGGATGAAAAACAAATTGAACCCTTTTTAGATGATATTTATAAAAAACTAGAATGGTTAAGCAGAGAAGACTTAATTAAACATTTTGTTTCTGCAGAGTTTAATAGATTTTTAGATTATTATAAAAATTCAAGTGATATTAATAATAAATCGATAAATATAGAAAACTCTCACAACAAAAAAAGAAAGTCTCATAGTGACTCATTTATAAACTTTTCTGTTAATATTGGTAGAAAAAATGGTGTTTCGCCAATAGAGCTGATTTCATTAATTAACAGAGTGCTAAAATCAAACGAAGTAGAAATAGGCGGGATTGACATTAGAGAATCCTATACTATTTTTGAAATTGATGGATTAGTAAAAAAAGATTTATTAAAAAATATTAAAAAAGTTGATTTCAATGGGAATTCCATCTCGATAAAGGAAACAAAAGAAAAAGTAGAAAAAAAATTCTCAAAGGATAAAAAAAGAAAAAAACATAGCTCAGGGAGAAGGAATAGAAATAGTTTTGATAAGGATAAATCAATGGGGAACTTCAGATCTAAAAGAAAAAATAAGAAAAAAAATAAGAGATATTCGTAGTATTATTATATTAATTTGTACTTAGCAAATTTTAATAAAATTCTCTTAACACCACTTGAACCAAACTTCACTTCAGCTTTTTTATCGGCACCCTCACCCTCTGTTTCAATGACTTTTCCTTTACCGAATCGATTGTGAATAATATGATCTCCTTTGTTAATATCAATATAACTGGATTTATAAGTACTTGGAGACAAATTGTTTTTTATTTTTTTTAATTGAATTTTATTCTTTGGCTTTCTAAATCTTATAGAATTGTTTTCCATCAAATTGTTTAATGAACCAGTTATTGAACTTGATAAATTATAATTTGTGTAAGTTTTATCAATTTCTTTTATAAACCTACTAGGTTCACAATCGTTTAGCTTACCCCATCTGTATCTAGTTTTAGCATAAGTTATCGTTACTTTCTTTTTAGCTCTAGTAAGGGCAACATAAAACAGTCTTCGTTCTTCCTCTAAATCAGCTCTTGTGGTAGAACTCATTGCTGAGGGAAACAAATCTTCTTCTAAACCAACAATGTAAACGTGATTAAATTCTAATCCTTTGGCCAAATGTATAGTCATTAAGGAAACTTTTTTTTGATAGTCATTAATATTTTTGTCTAGTTCAGATGCTAAAGCTACATCTTCTAAAAAATCACTTAAAGTGGCTTTTGAGTCCACTACTTCCTTCTCACCTTCAATAAAATCTTTTATTCCATTGATTAATTCTTCAATATTTTCGATTCTACTAATTGATTCTGGGGTTCCATCTAATTTTAATACATTAATTATTCCAATCCTTTTTAGAACTTCTTCAGCTATTTCAAACGCATTTAAACTTTCGTTTAATAATTGAAAACTTTTAATTAATAAAAAAAACTGATTTAATTTATTTTTTATTCCTGAATTAATTTTGATTTCATCCGAACTTAAGTTTTTCAAAGTTTCAAATAAACTAATATTTTTTTCATTTGCGTAGATTAACAACTTATCCATTGTAGTCTGACCAATTCCTCTGGTTGGATAATTTATAATTCTTTTAATACTTTCTTCATCATTTGGGTTAACAATCACTCTTAAATAAGCGAGTATGTCTTTAATTTCTTTCCTTTGATAAAAGGAAAGGCCACCGTAAACTTGGTAAGAAATATTCTTTCTTCTCAAAGCATCTTCAATAGATCTGGATTGTGCATTAGTCCTATATAATACAGCAAACGAGTCATTGTCTAATTGACACTTATTTTTATTTTCGAAAATAGATGAAGACACAAATCTTCCTTCCTCAGAGTCGGTAATTGATTGATTAATTTCAATTTTTTCTCCACTTTCATTGTCAGTCCATACTTCTTTTTCTAGCTTATTAATATTGTAATTTATTACAGAATTCGCTGCATTTACAATATTTTTAGTTGATCTGTAATTTTGTTCTAATCTGTAGATAGTTGAATTTGAATAGTCTTTTTGAAAACTTAAAATATTTTCAATATTAGCACCTCTAAATCCATAAATACTTTGAGCATCATCACCCACTACACATAAATTTTCATATTTATCAGCTAATGCTTTTACAATCAAATACTGTGAATGATTTGTATCTTGATACTCATCTACATGAATATATTTAAATCTTTCCTGGTATTTAGAAAGAACCTCTGGAAATCTATTAAGTAACTCATTGGTTTTTAATAACAAATCATCAAAATCCATTGCAGATGCTTTGAAACATCTATTAACATAAGTTTGATAAACTTTTCCAAACATAGGTCTTCGGGATTCATTGTCCTGTTGAACCAGTTCTGGATTGGATAAGTAAGCTTTTACAGTAACAAGATTGTTCTTTAATGACGAAATCCTGCTTCTAATATTTTTATATTTATAAAGGTCTTTATCTAACTTTAATTCTTTAATTATTGTTGCTATTAATCTATCCGAATCTTGCGTATCGTAAATGGTAAAGTTTGAAGAGTATCCTAACAGTTCTGATTCTGATCGTAATATTCTAGCAAAAATAGAATGAAAAGTTCCCATCCATAAATTTTTAGATTTACTTTCCCCAACAATCTGAGAAATTCTAGATTTCATCTCTCTTGCTGCTTTGTTGGTAAATGTTAAAGATAATATTGAAAATGGGTCTACTCCCCTTTCCATTAAATAAGCTATTCTGTAGGTTAAAACTCTAGTTTTTCCAGAGCCTGCGCCAGCTATGACCATTATTGGACCGTTTTTATGTGTAGTAGGTAGTTTTTGAGAGTCGTTTAATTGACTTAAGTAGTCTTCCAATTAAAATAAATATTTGTTTTGTTTATTGAATTTATTAAGGTATTTAATACCTTATAAAGTTAATAAATTATATTAGTGATGTGAAACAAAACTATTTAATTACACCAATTGATTATTTAAAAGGAGTTGGTCCAAACAGAGCTGACTTGTTAAAATCAGAATTAAAAGTTTTTACTTACAAAGATTTACTATATAATTTCCCATTTAGATACATTGATAAGACTAAATATCATAAAATTTCTGAACTAGAAAATACTAATTCATATGTTCAAATTATTGGAAAATTCATAGATTTAAAATATTCAAGCAATTCAAAAGTCAAACGACTTATTGGTATTTTTTCTGATGAAAATGACGAGATAGAAATTGTATGGTTTAAGGGAACTAAATGGATAGAAAAATCAATTCAGTTAAATAAAAAGTATGTTGTATATGGAAAACTCAACAGTTTTAATAATAGATTTTCTATAGTGCATCCTGAATCAGAAATTTTAGAAAAACATAATAAGTCATTAAAAAATAGTTTACTTCCAATTTATAGCTCTACAGAGTTATTAAGTTCTAAAGGAATTAACAATAAATTATTAAGGGATCTTGTTTACAATATTTTTGAAAATTCTGAAAAAACAATCAAAGAAAATTTAAATAGAAATCTAAATGAAAAATATAAATTAATTCCTAGATATGAAGCATTGTTCAATATTCATTTTCCTAAAAATCAATTACAATTAAGTAAAGCACAGTTCAGGTTAAAATATGAGGAGTTTTTCTTCATTCAATTACAATTTGTATTTAAAAACTTAATTAATAAAAATAAATTTAAAGGATTTAACTTTTCAAAAGTTGGTCAATTTTTTAATGATTTTTATAATAATAATCTTGAGTTTGAACTAACCAATGCACAAAAGAACGTGATAAGAGATATTAGAAAAGATTTTTCAACAAATTCACAAATGAATAGACTTTTACAGGGAGATGTTGGATCTGGAAAAACTATTGTAGCATTATTATCATGTCTTATAGCAATTGATAACAATTATCAAACTACTATTATTGCTCCTACGGAAATTTTAGCTCAACAACATTACAATAGCATAAAAAATTCTGTTGAGGGCTTGAAAATAAATGTTGAAATACTTACAGGCTCAACAGCAAAAAAAGAAAGAATTAGTCTCTTTGATGATTTAAAAAGCGGTCAAATAAATATATTAATTGGAACTCATGCAGTATTAGAAGACAAGGTTATTTTTAAAAATCTCGGTTTAGCTATTATCGATGAACAACATCGTTTTGGAGTAGCTCAGAGATCTAAACTATGGAAAAAAAACAACACACCTCCACATATTTTAGTTATGACTGCCACACCCATTCCTAGAACTTTAGCAATGAGTGTGTACGGAGATTTGGATATTTCTATTATCGACGAACTTCCACCTGGGAGAAAACTTATAAAAACTGTTCATAGGACTGACAAAAACAGATTAAAAGTTTTTAGATTTTTAAAGGACGAAATCAAAAAAGGTAGACAAATTTATATTGTGTATCCGCTAATTGAAGAATCTAAAAAAATGGATTATAAGGATCTCATGGACGGATACGAAAGTATTGTAAGGGAGTTTCCAAAGGAAAATTATCAAATTAGTATTCTTCATGGAAAAATGAAAAATGAAGATAAATCCTATGAAATGAAGAGATTTAAAAATGGAGAAACCCAAATTATGGTTTCAACGACTGTAATTGAAGTTGGAGTAAATATTCCTAATGCTTCTGTAATGGTTATTGAGAGTGCAGAAAGATTTGGATTGTCACAATTACATCAGTTGCGAGGAAGAGTCGGTAGAGGGTCTGAAAATAGTTTCTGTATCTTAATGAGTAAGTATAAAATCAGTAATGAAGCCAAAATTAGAATTAAAACAATGTGCAATACTAATGATGGATTTAAAATATCAGAAGTAGATATGAATTTAAGAGGGCCTGGCAATATTCTTGGGACCCAGCAAAGTGGATTACTAAATTTCAAAATTGCTGATATTATAAAAGATCAAGATATATTGGAATTAGCGCGTCAAGATGCAAAAAGTTTGATAACAAATGACCCACAGTTAAGACATACCGACAATCAAGAAATTAAAAATGAATACATAAAGTTAAATAAGGATAGTATTCTTTGGAAACACATAAGTTAATTATTAAAAAAAATTAATAATTAAATTCACATAATTGTATCTTTGATTAAAATTATTTTAAATGAACATTTCCTTTAATTGGCTCAACGAATTTTTAAAAATTAATTTGAAAATTGATGAAGTTTGTGAAATCTTAACTGACATTGGACTTGAGGTTGAAGGTGTTGTTGATAATCAAGATGTAAAAGGAGATTTTGAAGGTTTGATTGTTGGAGAAGTAATTCATTGCGAAAAACATCCTAATGCAGATAGACTAAAATTAACTAAAGTTAATATTGGTCAGGAAACACTACAAATCGTTTGTGGCGCCCCTAATGTAAACGTTAATCAAAAAGTTATCGTAGCTACTGTTGGTACGACAATTTACCCAACAAGTGGTGAAAAATTTAAAATTAATAAAAGTAAAATTCGAGGAGAAATTAGTTTTGGTATGATTTGTGCAGAAAACGAAATTGGTTTAGGCAATTCTCACGACGGAATAATGATTTTAGAAAAAAGTATTAAAGTAGGTACACAAGTTTGTGATTTATTTGAAAACTATAATGATAAAGTTATCAATATTGGATTAACACCAAACAGATCTGATGCTATGAGTCACATGGGTGTAGCAAGAGATCTTAGAGCAGCTTTAATTCAAAAGGGGATTAAATCCGAACTTATAACTCCCTCCGTATCATCTTTTCATATTAACTCAAGAACTCAAAAGGCTAACGTTTATGTTGAAGATTCCAAAATGTGTCCAAGGTTTTCCGGTGTATGTATTGATAACATTATTGTCAAAGATTCTCCTAAGTGGCTTCAGAATAAGTTAAAAGCTATAGGAATAGTTCCGATAAATAATGTTGTAGACATCACCAACTATGTTTTACACGAAAGTGGCAATCCTTTACATGCTTATGACTTAGATAAAATTTCAACAAAATCAATTCATGTCAAAACACTTAAAAACAATTCCAATTTCACCACTCTAGATGGCAAATCAAGGCAACTTAAAGATAGTGATTTAATGATTTGTGATAATGACACACCAATGTGCTTAGCTGGTATTTTCGGTGGCTCAAAACACGGTATTTCTAATGATACTTCATCAATATTTTTAGAGTGTGCATATTTTAACCCTGTAACAATTAGAAAATCAGCTAAACATCATGGATTAAATACAGACGCCTCTTTCAGGTTTGAACGAGGAACATCAATAGAAAATATTGAATATGCTCTTAAGCGTGCAGCTATCTTGATTTGTGAATTATGCGATGGTAAAATTTCTAGTGACATTATTGATGAATATCCCAAAAAACCTGATGAAGTATCTATTTTGTTAAATTTTGAGAAAACTAATCGACTAATTGGTCAGGAAATTCCCAGGGAAGAAATTAAATCTATTTTAACTTCATTGGATTTTAAAATCAATAATATTACGGAAACAGGTGTGGGTATTACAGTCCCATTTTACAGACATGATATCTATAGAGAATGTGATGTTGTTGAGGAAATTCTTAGAATATATGGTTATAACAAAATTAATCTTTCCAATAAATTATCCATACCAATAAACATTGGAAATGAAAATTTAAGCTTTAAAATAGAAAAATCCATAGCTCAGTCACTACTGCCACTTGGGTTCAACGAGATTATGAATAACTCTCTTACAAACAATCAATTAAACTTATTTAATAGGAAAGATGTTAAAATACTTAACTCATTAAGTAAAGATGTTTCTAAATTAAGAACAACTTTACTAGAGTCTTCTCTGAAAACTTTAAAATATAATATTAACAGAAAAAACAATAATTTAAAATACTTTGAATTTGGTAAAATTTATGAAA
>JAQWJH010000083.1 GCA_029248455.1 Flavobacteriaceae bacterium | reverse complement strand
CTGGATTTAAAAGGGTACTTGTATCTCCTAAATTATCCATTTCATTTGCCGCAATTTTACGCAAAATACGTCTCATAATTTTACCTGAACGTGTTTTTGGTAATCCTTCTGAAAACTGAATTTTATCCAATTTAGCAATAGGCCCAATATGTTCTGTAATAATTTGATTGATTTCTTTTCGTAAATTATTTTGATCTCGACTTTCGCCTGTATCTTTTAGAATTACATATCCATATAATGCACTTCCTTTTATATCGTGAGGGAAACCTACAAGTGCACTTTCAACCACATTATCATGTAAATTAATTGCATCCTCAATAGGAGCCGTTCCTAAATTGTGACCTGAAACAATAACAACATCATCAACTCTTCCAGTTATTCTGTAATTTCCCTCATTATCAGTTAAAGCTCCATCTCCAGGAAAATAATAACCTGGATAAGCAGAAAAATAAACATCTTTATACCTTTGATGATCTCCGTAAATAGTTCTTGCCATTGAGGGCCAAGGATACTTTATTGCCAAAATACCCTCTTTTCCGTTTTCTTTAATTTCCTCACCTTTGTTGTCCAATAAAACAGGTTGAATCCCAATCATGGGTTTCGTTGCATAAGTTGGTTTATCGCTTGTTACTCCAGCAAGGGAAGATAACATAATTCCTCCCGTTTCAGTTTGCCACCAAGTGTCTACAATAGGGCAATTTTTATTACCTACATTTTCGTTATACCAATTCCAAGCTTCTTCATTAATTGGTTCTCCAACAGTACCTAAGACTTTTAGTTTGCTTAAATCATATTTTTCAACAAAAGAAGTTGGATGTTTAGCTAAAGCTCTTATAGCTGTTGGTGCCGTATAAAAGTGTGACACGTTATGTTTTTCGCAAATTTCCCAAAAACGTCCAAAATCAGGATATGAGGGTACTCCCTCAAACATTAATGTAGTAGCACCAGAGAGCAACGGTCCATAAACAATGTAACTATGTCCCGTAATCCAACCGATATCTGCCGTACACCAATATACATCGCCATTATTATATTGAAATACATTTTTAAAAGTGTAAGCTGAGTAAATCATGTAACCTCCACATGAATGAACCATTCCTTTTGGCTTTCCAGTTGACCCAGACGTATATAAAATAAATAACGGGTCTTCAGCTTCTAATGTAGTTGCTTCGCATTCATTTGAAACTTGTGACATTTCATCATGCCACCATTTATCAATTCCATTTAATTTAATATTGGAATTGATTCTTTTAAGGACTATTGAAGTTTCAATAGTCGAACAACTTAATAATGCTTCATCGGAAATACTTTTAAGATCTATGGTTTTATTCCCTCTAAAACTACCATCAGCAGTAATTATCATTTTACACTCAGCATCATTAATTCTTGCAGCTAAGGCGGTAGAAGAAAAACCAGCAAAAACAACAGAGTGAACTGCTCCAACTCTTGCACATGCAAGAACTGCAATTGCAAGTTCAGGCACCATAGGCATGTATAGACATACTCTATCTCCTTTTTTAATTCCATTTCTTTTTAAAACATTAGAAAATTTGCAAACCATTAAATGCAAATCTCTGTATGTAATAGATTGTGATTTTTCTTGAGGATTATTAGGCTCAAACAAGATAGCTGTTTTGTTAGCTCTGTATTTTAAATGACGGTCTAAACAATTTTCAGTTATATTGAGAAGTCCACCTTCAAACCATTTAAACTCTGGTTTATTGAAGTCATAAGACAAAATATTATGCCATTTTTTTTTCCATAAAAAAGTATCAGCAATTTTTTCCCAAAAAGCTTCAGGATTGTTAATGCTTTCACTGTAAAGCCTTTGATAATCTTCTATTGTACTGGGAACGTAAGCTTCAATATTTTTCAAATTATAATTGTTTATTATTAAATATATAAAAAAACTACTCTTGATTTAATCTGTAATCTAATATCGCATTATTTATTTGCTTAACTAATCCAGGACCTCCATAAACGAAACCTGTATATAGTTGAAGCAAACTAGCGCCTGCTTTTATTTTATCAATTGCATCTTTAGGGGTCATGATTCCTCCAACTCCAATTATAGGAATTGTCCCATTGCTATTTTGGTGGATAAACCTAATTACTTCGTTTGATCTATCAGCAATAGGTTTTCCACTCAAACCTCCGCTCTGTTCTTTAAGAAAATTGGATGAATTTAAGTTTTTTCTTGAAAGCGTTGTATTAGTAGCAATAATTCCATCAACAGAGGTTTCTTTTACTACGTCAATGATATCTAAAAGTTCATCATTTGATAAATCTGGAGCAATTTTTAATAAAATTGGTTTTTTTTGGGAATATGAATTATTTTTTTTTTTAATAGCCAATAGTAAAGTTCTTAAAGACTCTTTGTCCTGTAAGTTTCTTAAATTTTTTGTGTTTGGAGAACTCACGTTTATTGCAAAATAATTTACAAAGGGAAAAAGCTTTTCAAATGAAATTAAATAATCTTTAAACGCATCGGTCATTTTTGTTTCTTTGTTTTTACCAATATTACCTCCAATTATTACATTTTTGTTAAATTTTAATCTTTTTACTACTTGATCTACCCCAATATTATTAAAGCCCATTCTATTAATTATAGCTTCGTCCTCAATTAATCTAAATAATCTTTTCTTTGGATTACCATCTTGAGCCTTTGGTGTAACAGTACCTATTTCAATAAAACCAAAACCAAAAGCAGAAAATTCATTGTATAAACCTGCATTTTTATCAAAACCAGCAGCCAAACCAACCGGATTTGGAAAATTAATTCCAAATAATTCAGTTTCAATTTTTGGGTTTTTTAGGGAAAAAATTTTTGTTATTACAAATGAAACTAATGGAAGTTTAAAAAATATTCTTGTTAAAAAAAAAACTAGTTCATGAACTCTTTCTGGATCAATACTAAAAAGTATAGGTTTTAACAGAAATTTATACATATTAATTAAAAAAGATTATTCACTACTTTTTAGTTAATTTATTACTCATTTCCAAAGAAATAGCTGAGATTTCGTATCGAATTTTTCCTGCCATGGTTTCTATAACACATGAATCACTTCCATCCTTAATTTCAACAATTTTTCCATGAAGACCACTTTTGGTTACTATTCTAGTACCAACTTTTAATCCAGATAAAAATTTCTTTTCCTTTTTTTGTCTTCTCATTTGTGGGTAAATCATTAAAAAGAAAAAACCAACCAGCATTAAAATAAGAGGCATAGAATTAAATGAATTGTCCATATTTTCTAGTTTTTAGGTAAAACGAATGCTTTAATATTCAACAGCTCTTTTCCTTTTGAAGTATTTGTTGTTAAGGTTACAGTTTTTCTTTGCATTCCTGGCTTATTTGATGAATCAAACTTAACTGTGATAGTACTAGACTCACCTGGCTTAATTGACTGATCTCTTGGATATTCAGGAACTGTACAGCCACAACTCCCTGATGCATTAAGAATTCTCAAATCAGATTTACCAGAATTCGTAAATGTAAAAACAGTTTCTACAATATCTCCATCATTAATTTCTCCAAAATCATGATTTGTTTTATCAAAATTAATAGTAGGGTATTCAAAAACAGTATTTATTCTTTGTTTAGATGATTCGACGTTTTCTTTTTTTATTTTTTTAGATGGATTAGAATCACATGATGTTGTTGAAAATGCTACTGAAAAGGTTAAAATAAACGCAGAGAAAAAGCCCATTAAATTTTTTATTGAAAATTTCATAAATAATTTATTATAATTAATAACAAAAATAGTGAATTATTGTAAACCTCTTTGGTTTTTATTTATTCTACCCTCGGCAATTAATTTTTTTGAAACAGCATCCATTACACCATTAATAAAAACATTACTTTTTGGGCTTGAATATTCCTTTGCCAACTCAAGGTATTCGTTTATTGAAACTTTTACAGGAATTGAATCGAAAAACAAAAATTCAGAAAGACACATTTGCAATAAAATTAAATCTATTTGAGCTATTCTATCATTATCCCAATTTGAAGTTAACATATCTATTTCCTCTTTTAACATGTTCTTGTTTTTAATTACCTCTTTAATTAATTTTATTCCAAAATCAGCATCTAAATTATTTTTATAAATTTTTTTATCAAGAGTTGACTTTCTGGAAAGTTTTTTAACTTTTTTTAAAGTTCCTAAAACAAGACTATTCACGAGAGGAAGATCATTTGTCCAAGATATTTCAGAATCCTCATAAAATTCATATAATTTATCGTCGGTCGCAATAACTTTTTTAAACAAATTTAAAATCAAAATTTTATCGTTTTCAAAATTGAATTCTTTTTTATTACAATAATTTAAAAACAACTTACTAGATTCAATTTTTTTCCAAAGTGAGGTTAAATATTCAGGATGCTTGTGAAAAATATCAATTTTTAAGTCATTAATTTTATTAGACAAAAATTCATCTTTTGATATTTTTTTTAAAAATAAGTTCTTAGAAAATTTCAAACAAAACTCGTCAGATTGGTCAATTATAAATTTTTTGGAATTTTGAGAACTTAATTCAAATGTATAACTAGCTAGACTTTTTAAAACAGATAAAACGCTAATATATAATCGATAAAAATTTTTATTGGCAGTTAAAAAATAGTTTAATTGAAAGTCAATGTTTTTTTCAATTGATTTGTCGTAAGCATAGATAACTTCCATAACTTTTATTCTTAACTGTCGCCTGTTTAACATTTTAAAGAACTTTATTAAAATAAGTATGTAAAATTAATTTTATTTTTATAAAAAAGACAAGAATTCAATAAAGAATTACACACTCATTAATGTATATTTGAACTTTAATGATTAATGGTTGAATTAAAACATCTTAATAAGTATTTACTTAAATACAAATTCAAAATAATAACTGGAATATTCATAACAATTATTGCTAGGATTTTTGCTCTTGTTGCTCCCAATTTAATTGGCAATTCAATAACAATTATTGAAAATTACTTGTTCTCAAACTTGTATGAATTAGAGATTGTTAAGGAAAAATTAATTATAAATATATTGATGATTATTGGTTCTGCTTTCCTTGCAGGGATTTTTACTTTTATTATGAGACAGATGCTAATAAACGTTTCAAGATTTATAGAATTTGATTTAAAAAATGAGATTTATAATAAATATCAAACATTAAGCTTTGACTTTTATAAGAATAACAGGACTGGAGATTTAATGAATAGAATTAGTGAAGACGTTAGTAAAGTAAGAATGTATATTGGTCCTGCAATCATGTATACTATTAATACAATTGCTCTTTTTACAATAGTGATTACTTACATGATAAATGTTGCTCCAAAACTTACAATGTATACTTTAATTCCTTTACCAGTTCTGTCTTATATTATCTATAAAATAAGTATTGTTATTAATTTTAAAAGTAAAATAGTTCAAGAGTATTTATCAAAACTAACAACATATACTCAAGAATCGTTTAGTGGAGTTAAAATAATTAAGACATACACTATTGAAAAAAACATAAACAATGGACTTGCAGAATTAGCATCTAGCAGTAGAAGCAAAAATATGTCTCTCGTCAAAACCCAAGCTTGGTTTTTTCCCTTAATGATTTTGTTAATTGGTATTAGTAATATTTTAGTAGTATTTATTGGTGGAAATCAATACATGAATAATGAAATTGAATTAGGAGTACTTGCTGAATTTATTATTTACGTAAATATGTTGACATGGCCAGTTGCTACTGTGGGTTGGGTTACTTCAATTGTTCAACAGGCGGAAGCTTCACAAAAAAGAATTAATCAATTTTTAAATACTAAATCGTCAATCGTAAATAAATCAAAAATTCAAAAATCTTTAAATGGAAAAATTAAATATAAAAAGGTTGATTTCACCTATCCGGAAACAGAAATAAATGCAAGTAAAAATATTTCATTTTGTGTAGAAAAGGGAGAATCATTGGCAATTATGGGTGATATTGGTTCTGGGAAAAGTACAATTCTTGAACTTTTATGTAGAATTTACGACCCAATCAATGGTGAGATTCTAATTGATGGTTTTAACTTAAAAGAAATTGGTTTTAATGAATTAAGAGATTCAATTGGATATGTTCCTCAGTCTACTTTTTTATTTTCTGAAACCATTGAAAAAAATATCAAATTTGGAAAAGAAAAAGCTACAAAAACTGATTTAGAAAATGCAGCAAAGAATGCGTGCATCTTTGATGATATTGTTTCTTTTAAAGATGGTTTTAATACATTACTCGGTGAAAGAGGAGTTAATTTATCTGGAGGTCAAAAACAAAGGATTGCAATTGCTAGAGCAATAATAAAAAAACCCAAAATACTAATTTTAGATGATAGCCTTTCGGCAGTTGACACAGAAACAGAAGAAAAAATTTTATCAAACATTAGTAGAATTAGTAAAAACATAACATTAATAATTGCTACTCACAGAATTTCATCAGCAAAAAAATGTGACAAAATTTTAGTTTTAGAAAATGGAAAGGTAATCGAATATGGCACTCACAATAAATTAGTTAAAAACAAAGGGTATTATTTCAACACCGTTACAAAACAAAGTAAATAAAAAAATAATATTTGGTGAGTTTGTTTTTTTTTCACAATTTTGAACAAAATATATACTAAATTATGGAAGAAAGAAAATATAATGAGGCCGAAGATATTTACTCAAAAATTCTTAGAGCTGGTAGAAGAACTTACTTTTTTGATGTAAGATCTACAAAAGCAGGTGATTATTATTTAACTATTTCTGAAAGTAAAAAATTCACTAATGAAGATGGTAGTTTTTATTTCAAAAAACATAAAATTTATTTGTATAAAGAGGATTTTGAAGGTTTTAATGAGCTTTTAAAAGAAATGACTAAATATATTATTGATGAAAAAGGTTTGGAAGTCATCAGCGAAAGACATCAAAAAGATTATGTAAAAGAAGATAAACAACCAAAGCCTGAGGCCAATGATGAATCTAAAGAAAATTTTACTGATGTCGATTTTGACGATATATAAACATTAATTTTTTATGAAGACTTTAAACTATCTACTTTTACTTTTTAGTTTAATAACCTACTCTCAAACAAATTTTGATTTATCGTATTTTTTAAAAAACCATAAATCATATAACCAAAGTATTCCAAAACCAAGTGAATTTACTCTCGGAAATATGGAGGTGGGTAATTCACACATAAGTCACGATAGATTAGTTCAATACATGTCGGCTTTGGCAAATGCCTCTGAAAGAATAACAATTACTAACAGAGGGGAAACCTTTGAAGGACGACCATTAATTCTTCTGACTATAACTTCTGAAGAAAATCACAAAAATCTTGAATCTATAAGGACTAATCACCTAGATATAAATTCAACGAAAACTTTTGTTGATTTTTCTAAAATGCCTGTAGTAGTTTATCAAGGTTATTCAATTCATGGAAATGAACCAAGTGGAAGTAATGCTGCTATGCTTTATGCTTACCATCTTGCAGCATCCAACGACAATGAGTTACTAAAAGCTCTTGAAAAGAGTATTATTTTGTTAGACCCTTCAATGAATCCAGATGGTTTGCAAAGATTTGCACATTGGGTTAATACTAACAAGAGCTACAATCTTAATCCTGATAATAATGATCGTGAATTTGATGAAAATTGGCCTAAAGGAAGAACTAATCACTATTGGTTTGATATGAACCGTGATTGGCTTCCAGTTCAATTACCAGAGTCAGAAGCAAGAATAAAAACTTTTCATAATTGGTCCCCTAATATTTTAACTGATCATCACGAGATGGGCACAAATTCAACTTTCTTTTTTCAACCTGGAATTCCGTCAAGAGTCAATCCTTTAACTCCTAAAAAAAATCAGTTGTTAACAAAGGAAATTGGTAAATTTCACGATAAAAGATTAAGTGAAATAGGATCACTTTTTTACAGTGAAGAAGATTATGATGATTTTTATTTTGGAAAAGGATCAACTTTTCCTGATATCAACGGAGCTGTAGGCATATTGTTCGAGCAAGGAAGTTCAAGAGGTCATTTACAAGAAAGCATCAATGGACTACTATCTTTCCCATTTACCATTAAAAATCAATTAACTGTGTCTCTATCAACCCTTGAGGCTGCTGTTGAAATGAGAGAAACTCTTTTGGCTTATCAAAACGATTTTTTTAAAAATTCCAGGGAAGAATCTTTAAAAGAAAAAAATAACTATTATTTAGTTACTGATCAAAGAGACAAATCAAAACTTTTTGAATTTTATAAAATTTTAGAAAAACATCAAATTTTGATGAAAAAATTACCGGAAGATGTTATAATTAACAAAACATCATATTCAACAAACAATTCAATTTTAATACCTAAAAATCAAAATAAAACAAGGTTAATTAAAGCAATGTTTGAGAAACGAAAAAAATTTAAAGACAGCCTTTTTTATGATGTATCTGCATGGTCATTTCTTCATTCTTTTAATTTAGATTATACAAATTATTCCACTAAAATAAATACTAAAAATTTAGTTTTAAACAAACCAACAGGAAAAATTATAAATAAAAATAATTATGCATATTTATTTTCATGGGATGACTATTATTCACCAAAAATATTATACAAATTACTAGAACTAGGATTGAGAGTTAAAGTTGGAACACAACCTTTCTATGTTGATACTAAAAGATATGATTATGGAACACTTCTTATTTCTCTTGTAAATCAAAAAATAAAAACAACTGAAATTAACAATCAATTAGATAAATTAAGCAAAGAGAGTGGAGTGGAATTTGTTGGATATAATTCTAGTACTACCAAAGGAATTGATTTTGGTAGTAATGACTTTATTAATGTTTCTAAGCCAAAAATTGCTATGATTGTTGGTGATGGTGTCACAAGTTATGATGCTGGAGAAATCTGGCATCTACTAGATACAAGATATAATATTCCTGTAACCAAAATTAAAAAGTCTAATTTTTCTAATCAAAATTTAGAAAAATATAACACAATAATAATGGTAAATGGCAAGTATGATTTTGACGAGAAAAATAGTAACAAATTAAAAAAATGGGTTGAAAATGGCGGAAATTTAATTGGATATAGAAACTCAATTAATTGGCTCATTAAAAAAGATTTCATAAAATTGGAGTTAAAGCAAAACAAAGCATCCACGACATACTTGAATTATAAAGATAAAAGCAATCATTTTGGTTCACAACTAACTAGCGGAGCTATATTTAGTGTTGATTTAGATAAATCCCATCCAATCAGTTATGGATACAACAACAGTCTTTCTATTTTTAGAAATACCAATATTTATATAAAAAATGATACGTTGGGTTATAATAACCCTTTAAAATATTCAAAAAACCCATTAATAAGTGGTTATATTTCTAAAGAAAATTTACAGTCTATGAAAAATTCTAGACCTTTTGCAGTTTATAATTTAAGGAAAGGAAAGGTGACTGTTTTTACAGACAATACTAATTTTAGAGCCTTTTGGCATGGAACTAATAAGTTAATGATGAATGCGATCTTCTTCTCAAATTTAATGTAAATTATTTATTAGAATTGGATTTCAACTTGTCGAAAGGTCTGTATAACAAACTGTTAATTTTTTGATTTTCTTTTTTATCAAAAAAAGTGTCAACACCATAAATAATTTCTTTAGGTTCTAAACTCATATGAGTACCAAAAAATCTATCCCAAATTGAAAAGATATTCCCATAATTAGAATCTGTATAAGGCAAAACATAATGATGGTGAACTTTATGCATGTTAGGAGATACTATCACAAAACTCAAGATCTTATCAATACTTGATGGTAATTTAATATTGGCGTGATTAAATTGAGATAAAATCAAAGAAATTGATTGATAAAGAAAAACTATACCAATTGATGTGCCTAAAACTATGACTCCTAATAATGTAAAAATAAATCTAATCAAACTTTCAAAAGGATGGTGTCTGTTTGCCGTGGTAGTATCTACATTGTGATCCGAATGATGAACAAGGTGAATTTTCCAAAGAAAATTAATTTTATGTTGAACATAGTGAGGAAGATAAGCGCCAATTAAGTCCAATAAAAAAACACCTAAAAACACTTTAATTATTATGGGTATTTCAAAAAGGTTTAATAAACCAAAATCATTATTTGTTACCCAGTCTGCAGAAAATAATAATAAAAATGCTAAAGAAAAATTTACAATAATTGTTGTAGCTGTAAAAAAGAAATTTGGAATTGCGTGTCTAAATTTTTTATAATTGAATTTAAACAATGGAATTATTAATTCGATAGACCAAAAAAAAGTAATTCCAAAAATTAAAATTGCTGATCTTTGAACCGAGGAAATATTTTCAAAAAAATTAATAATTTCTAACATAAAAATAATTATCATCAATTTATGGAAAATTCGTTTTAAATTTGAAAAAATACAATAAAATGGCTAGAACACCCTCAAATATGGTTCCAATTGGTTTTAGAGCACCGAAATTTGAACTTTATGATACTAACTCTAAAAAAAAGTTAAAATCGGATAATATTTTTGGAGAAAAATGTACATTATTAATGTTTATATGTAACCATTGTCCTTTTGTATTACATGTCAATAAAGAAATCGTTAAACTTGCAAACCAATACCAGAATAAAGGAATTTCATTTATAGCTATATCCAGCAATGATATTTTAAAATATCCTGAAGATTCACCTGAAAAAATGAGTGAAGTTGCTGTAAAAGAAAAATATATATTTCCCTACCTATACGATCAAACCCAACAAGTTGCCAAAGAATATGATGCAGCTTGCACTCCAGATTTTTACATCTTTGATAAAGATAAAAAATTAGTTTATAGAGGACAACTTGATGATTCTAGACCAGGAAATAATATTCCCGTTACTGGAAATGATATAAGGAAAGCATTTGATAGTATTTTATCTTCAAAAAAAATAATTTCAAATCAAAAACCTAGTATTGGTTGTAATATTAAGTGGATAGATTAAATTAATTCTACATCAAAAATCAAAGTAGCATTGGGTGGTATTACTCCACCTGCTCCACTCTCTCCATAAGCTAATTGTGAAGGAATTACAAAACGTGCCTTATCACCTTTATTAAGTAATAAAATACCTTCGTCCCAACCAGGGATTACTTGACCTATTCCAACTTTAAATTCAATAGGTTGATCTCTTTTGTATGATGAATCAAAAACTGTTTGATCTAATAACTGGCCTTTATAATGTACTTTAACCAAATCACCAGAACTAGGTTTATCTCCATCACCTTTATTTAAAATTTTATATTTTAAACCTGATTTTGTTTCATTAAAGCCCTTAGAAATTTTACTTATGAGCTCTTGCTCTTTTGAGATTAAATCTTCTAACTCACGCTCTTTTTTACTTTTAAAATTATTAAAGTGATCATTAGCATTCCAATCAAGAGCATCTTTTCCAATTCTTACAATTTTAATTGAATTAATAATGTCCTCTTGTTTAATTTGATTTACAATTTCCATTCCCTCTACAACTTCTCCAAAAACTGTATGTTTATTATCTAACCAATTAGTAGGAACGTGCGTAATAAAAAACTGACTTCCATTTGTAGCTTTTCCAGAGTTAGCCATCGATAAAATTCCTGGCTTGTCGTGCTTTAGATCAGAATGAAATTCATCATCAAATTTATATCCCGGATCTCCCATACCACTTCCCTGTGGACATCCGGCTTGAATCATAAAATCAGGAATTACTCTATGAAAATTTAATCCATCATAATATGGTTTATTTTCAGATCTGAACGAATTTTTAATTTTACCTTCAGACAATCCAACAAAATTAGCAACTGTTCCAGGTGTTAATTGATGATGTAACAACAATAATATATCGCCAATGTTTGTGTTAATTTTTGCATAAATACCTTCTTTCATAAAACTTTGTGATTTTAAATATAAGTGCCGCAAGATAAACTAAAGCTCTTGAATTAAAAAAAGGAAATTAAATTAATTAGAAACATCATTAATAAATTTAATTCGGTATAATTTAAGATCCAATTCTTCATAGTCTCCATCAAACTCATCAATAGCTAAATTTATATCGTCAGATTGAGAATCTATGAAATAATCATACAACTCTTCTTGTTGATCTTCATCAAAAATTTCATCAATCATATAATTGATATCTAACTTTGTCCCAGAGAAAACTATTGTTTCTAGTTCCTTAATTAGTACACTAAGTTCAATCCCTTTTGAATCTGCTATATCTAATGGCTGAAGTTTTCTGTCAATACTTTGAATGATAAATAATTTCAAAGCGGAATTAGTTCCTGTAGTTTTTACTACTAAATCTTCTGGTCGAATAATTTCATTTTCTTTAACATATTCATTTATCAAGATAACAAAAGGTTCTCCAAATTTGATTGCTTTACCCTCACCAACCCCGTTAATATTTTTCAATTCACTTATGGAAATAGGATATTTCATTGCCATCTCTTCTATTGATGATTCCTGAAAAATTACATAAGGTGGGATTCCTTTAGATTTTGCTATTTTTTTTCTTTCTCCAATTAAAATTGAAAACAACACTTTATCAAACACACTTTTTTCAGATGAAGTTAATGGGTTTAATAGATTATTTGAATTCTTGTAATCATGATTTTTTGTAATATAAAAATCATGAGGATTATTCAAATAATTCATTGACCTTTCGTTTAATTTTATAACACCATAGGATTCAATTACCTTAGAAATTATCCCTTCAACCAATAAATATCTAATTAATGAATGCCAAAAAACTTTATCATAGGCTTTTCCAATACCAAAAAAACTACTTAATTTTACATTATGTGATCTTAAAAGATTAGTTTCTTCTCCGATTAAGCATCCAACTAGTTCTTTAATTCTGTATTGCTCTTTAGTTTCTCTTATTAAACTAATTAAAGTTTTTACTTGCTCATTTACTTTAATTTTAGGTTTTGGATTTTTCATATTATCATCCATTTTAGCACCATCCCCATTTACATCGTCGTATTTTTCCCCAAAATAATTTAACAAAAACTTTCTTCTCGACATAGAAGTCTCAGAAAATGCCGCCATTTCGTCTAGTAAAGAAAAATTTTGTTCTTTTTCAGCTAGGGGCTTTCCAGACATAAATTTTTCTAACTTTTCAATATCCTTACTTGAATAAAATGCCAAACAATGACCTTCTCCTCCATCTCTACCAGCTCTACCAGTTTCTTGATAATAACTTTCCAAACTTTTGGGAATATCATAATGAATGACATATCTAACATCTGGCTTATCAATACCCATTCCAAAAGCAATAGTAGCTACTATCACATCGCACTCCTCCATTAAAAACATATCTTGATTTTTAACTCTAGTTTTAGGCTCTAAACCAGCGTGATAAGGTAAAGCGTTAACTCCATTAACTTGAAGAAATTCTGATAATTCGTTAACACTTTTTCTTGACAGACAATAAATAATTCCTGATTTTCCTTCTCTTTTTTTAATAAAAAAAACAATATCTTTTTCTACATCTTTAGTCTTTGCTCTTACTTCATAAAAAAGATTTGGTCTATTAAATGAGGCTTTAAAAAGTTTAGCATCATTAATTCCTAAATTTTTAATTATATCGTCTTTAACTTTTGGAGTTGCTGTTGCCGTTAATGCAATTACAGGTAAGTTGTTTTTTATTTTTTTAGTTATTGTACTTAGATTTCTATATTCAGGTCTAAAATCATGTCCCCATTCAGAAATACAATGTGCTTCATCAACAGCTAAAAAGGAAATTTTAGATTTACTTAAAAAATCAATATTACTTTCTTTTGCTAAAGACTCCGGGGCAACATACAACAACTTTGTAAGACCACTGGAAACATCTTTTTTAACATTTTGAATTTGTGTGTTATTTAATGATGAGTTTAAAACGTGGGCGACACCATCATTAGAGGAAATACCTCTAATTACATCCACTTGATTTTTCATTAATGCTATTAAAGGAGAAACAACTAGTGCCATTCCACTGGATAATAATGCGGGCAGTTGAAAGCATAATGATTTTCCTGCCCCAGTGGGCATTATTACCATTACACTTTTTTTATTTAAAACAGCTTGAATAATTTGTTTTTGTTCTCCTTTAAATTTGGAAAAACCAAAAAAAGATTTCAATTTTTTTTCTAAATCTAAGTCTGAACTCATTTAGTAGCCTTAAAAGGTATTTTGTACCTTTGTCTTTTAAATATACCATTAAAAGATTATTAAAAAAACTATTTTGAATTCAAAATTAGATATTATTAAAACAGCAAAAAGCTCTATAAACAATCAGGGTCAATCAATTTTAAAATTAAGTGATTTTGTTAATGAAGATTTTAAAGAAACAGTAGAACTAATTAACGGAATCAAAGGTAGAGTTATAATTAGTGGTATTGGTAAGAGTGCATTAATAGGAACTAAAATTGTAGCTACATTAAATTCTACTGGGACACAAGCAATTTTTATGCATGCCTCTGAAGCAGTTCATGGAGATTTAGGGATTGTTCAAAAAAACGACGTTGTTATTTTAATTTCAAAAAGTGGTAATACCCCTGAAATTAAAAATCTTATTCCTTTTTTAAAAAAAATTGGAGTTGTGATCGTAGCAATATCAGGAAATAAAAATTCTTATTTAGTTAAAAACTCTAAATATTTTTTAAATAGTTTTATTGAAAAAGAGGCATGTCCAAATAATTTAGCTCCAACTACAAGCACAACAGCTCAACTGGTAATTGGGGATGCTTTATCAATTTGCCTTTCTCAATTAAAGGGTTTTAAAGAAAAAGATTTTGGTAAATTTCATCCAGGGGGCTCTTTAGGAAAAAAACTTCATCTAAAAGTAAAAGATTTATTAAATAAAAATTTAAAACCCCAAGTTGATACTGATCAGAATTTTAATGAAATTATCAACGAAATTTCAAAAAAAATGCTTGGTGCAACAGCCGTATTAAAAAATAATTTGGCAGTTGGAATAATTACCGACGGAGATTTAAGAAGATTTTTTTCTAAAAATATTGATTACAATACTATTAAAGCTCATGATATAATGAGTTCATCTCCTATAAAAATAAGTTCAGAAATTTTGGCTTCCAATGCTCTTAAACTGATGAACAAAAATAAAATTACTCAGTTAATTGTTGAAGATAACAATACTTACACCGGAATTATTCACTTACATAATATTTTAAATGAAGGTATTTCATGAAAAAAAATTCAAATGTAGATGAAATGTCTTTTTTAGATCATCTTGAGGATTTGAGATGGCATCTAATTAGATCTGTTTTTGCTGTACTAATCGCCGCCAGTTTAGCCTTTATTGCTAAAGATTTTATTTTTGACCAAGTTTTATTTGGTCCAAAAAATATTGACTTCTTTACTTATGATTTGTTATGTAATATTTCAAAAAGTATAGGACTTGATGAGAGTTTTTGCATAAACGAAATGCCTTTTAGAATTCAGAGCAGAACCATGTCAGGTCAGTTCTCTGCTCACATTTGGATGTCCATTACGGCAGGATTTATAATAGCATTTCCCTATGTTATATACCAATTTTGGAGCTTTATCAGTCCTGGGCTTTACAGTAACGAAAAAAAGAATGCTCGAGGTTTTATTTTTATTTCTTCAATATTATTTTTTATTGGTGTTTTATTCGGTTATTATATTGTTACCCCACTTTCAATAAATTTTCTAGGATCATATACTGTGAGCGATGAGATTTTTAATGATTTTGACCTAGACAGTTATGTCGGCTTAATAAGATCTTCTGTTATAGCTTCTGGTTTAATTTTTGAATTACCAATAATTATTTATTTTCTTACAAAAGTTGGATTAGTAACACCTGAAATAATGATTAAGTACAGAAAGTTTGCATTGGTTATTGTACTAGTACTTTCAGCAATTATCACCCCGCCTGACATCGCCAGTCAAATTATAGTGGCCATCCCAATTGTAATTTTATATCAAATAAGTATTTACATTTCTAAATTTGTATTAAGAAATGAAAAAATAAAAAATAAAGAATGAAATTAATAGCTAAAGGTATTTTTAAATCTTATAAGGGAAGAAAAGTAGTTAATGATATTTCAATTGAAGTTAATCAGGGAGAAATAGTTGGTTTATTAGGTCCCAACGGAGCTGGAAAAACTACAAGCTTTTATATGATTGTTGGACTTATAAAACCAGACGGTGGTAAAATTTCACTTGACAGTCTAGATATAACAACTCTTCCAATGTATAAAAGAGCACAAAAAGGCTTAGGGTATTTAGCTCAAGAGCCTTCAGTTTTTAGAAAATTGTCTGTTGAAGAAAATATTAAAGCAGTATTAGAACTAACTAATTTGTCAAAAAAAGAGCAATCAGAAAAAGTAGAATCATTACTTGATGAATTTGGACTTCAAAAAATTAGAAATAGTCGCGGCGATTTACTATCTGGAGGTGAACGAAGGAGAACTGAAATTGCAAGAGCGTTAGCGACTGACCCCAAATTTGTTTTACTAGACGAACCATTTGCTGGAG
>JAQWJH010000030.1 GCA_029248455.1 Flavobacteriaceae bacterium | reverse complement strand
TTTATAATTTTTTCTTTTAAAAAATTTTCTTCAATATTTTTCTTACACTCAATTGATATTGATGTCACTGACTTATCTTTAATTCCACATGGAACAATATCATTAAAATAACTTAAGTCATTATTTACATTTAGCGCTAGTCCATGCATTGTTACCCAACGACTTGCTTTAACACCAAGAGCACAAATTTTTCTTGGATTGCTTGTGTTTACATCAAGCCATACGCCTGTTTCATTTTCACTTCTTTCACCTTTAATTCCATAGTCCCTTAGGGTCAAAATTATTGTTTCTTCTAAAAATCTAAGATATTTATGCACATCAGTGAAGAAGTTATCTAAATCTAAAATTGGATAGCAAACTATTTGACCTGGTCCGTGATAGGTAATATCACCGCCTCTGTTAGTATTGTAAAATTTGATGTCATTTTTTTTTAAATCATTTTCATTTAACAATAAATTTGAAATTTTTCCACTTTTACCTAACGTATATACACTGTTATGTTCAACAAAAACTAAATGATTTTTAGTTTTAGTATTTGTTCTGTTTTTTCTATTACTGATTTTAGTATCGATTATTTCGTTGAATAATTTTAATTGAAAATTTAAAGCCTCTTCGTAATCCACTAAACCAATATCATGAATTTTTACAGTTTTGTTCATTTAAATTAATTATTTGGATTATTTAAAATAACAAGTGCTGCAATAACACCCGGAATCCACCCACATAATGTTAAAATCAAAACAATTAGAATAGAACCACAGCCTTTGTCAAGAACTGAAAAGGGAGGAAAAAGAATAGATAATAAGACTCTCCAAAAACTCAAATTATTTTTATTTAAACAAATATATCTAAATGAAATAAAAATTTCTTTGTTGTTCCTTCTTTTCTAATTATTATATTTGGAAAAAATTCAAAATATGCTTTCTGAGCAAGAAATAATAAGAAGAGAAAAATTAACAAAACTTCGTGAATATGGAATTGACCCTTACCCTGCGGCTCTATTTTCAATAACTACTAATACAAAAAAAATAATTTCAGAATTCAAAGAAAATCACTCAGTAAGTATTGCAGGAAGATTAATGTCTAGAAGAATACAAGGAAAGGCCAGTTTTGCAGAAATTCAAGATAGCTTTGGTAAAATTCAAATATATTTTAACAGAGACGAGATTTGTCCAGATGAGGATAAATCAATGTATAATGAAGTTTATAAAAAACTATTAGATATTGGTGATATAATTGGTATTAATGGGAATTTATTTACCACTCAAGTTGGTGAAAAAACTATTATGGTTAAAAATTTCACAGTTTTAAGTAAATCTTTAAAACCACTTCCATTACCAAAAACTGATAATGAAGGTAATATTTATGATGAGTTTACAGACCCTGAACTTAGATACAGACAACGATATGTTGACTTAATCGTTAATTCAGAAATTAAAGAAACATTTAAAAAGAGAACAAAAATTATAAATATTATTAGATCTTTTTTTAATGACAAAGACTATTTAGAGGTTGAAACGCCAATACTTCAGTCCATACCTGGAGGTGCTTCTGCTCGGCCATTTACTACTCACCACAATGCTTTAAATATTCCATTGTATTTAAGAATAGCAAACGAATTATATTTAAAGAGATTAATTGTAGGTGGATTTGATGGAGTTTATGAATTTGCAAAAGCTTTTAGAAATGAAGGAATGGATAGAACACACAATCCGGAATTTACTATGGTGGAACTTTATGTGGCTTATAAAGATTACTTCTGGATGATGGAAACAACTGAAAATTTACTTGAAAAAATAGCAATTGATTTAACAAGTTCAACTCTTGTTAAACTTGAAGACAATTCAATCGATTTTAAAGCTCCTTTCAAAAGGGTAAGTATTTTGGATTCCATAAAGGAACATACTGGTGTTGATGTTTCTGAATTTGGTGAAAAAGAAATGTATGAAACAGCAAAAAAATTAGGTATTGATGTTGATAGTACTATGGGTCTAGGAAAATTAATTGATGAAATATTTGGTGAAAAATGTGAACACCATTACATACAGCCAACTTATATTACAGATTATCCAAAGGAAATGAGTCCTTTGACAAAAGAACATCGTGATAATCCAAGACTGACTGAAAGGTTTGAACTTTTTGTAAATGGAAAAGAATTAGCTAATGCTTATTCAGAACTAAATGACCCAATAGATCAATTATCTAGATTCGAAGACCAACTAAAACTTTCTGAAAAAGGAGATGACGAGGCAATGTTTATTGATAATGATTTTGTTAGAGCTCTTGAATATGGAATGCCACCTACGTCTGGTATCGGAATTGGCATTGACCGTTTGGTAATGTTATTTACCAATAATAAATCTATTCAAGAGGTTATATTTTTTCCACAAATGAAACCTGAGCTCTCCAAACCAAAACCAAAAGTAGAAGATTTTTTAGAAATTGGTATTGACGAAAAATGGGTAAAATATGTAATGGAGATCTATTCAAGTAAAGATAATTTACTTTTAAATAAAGCAACTCAAGTTCATCAAAAAATGAACGGATTTAGAAAAAAAAATAAATTAGACCTTAACGCTCTTCAAATCGGAGAAGTTGAAAAATGGTTCAAAAACAAATAACCTATAATTATGAAAAATAACTATCAGAATTTATTATTGATATTTTTTTTAAGTATCTCTTTTTTTAACAATAACGTTTATTCACAGTCTAAAGATGATTTAATTGAGGCCATCAAAGAGGCAAATAATGATGGAAAAGATCAGGGTCTAAAAAAATATTCAAGTTTAATTACTAAAGATGCTGTAAGTGACAGAGGTTTGTTTGATGTCCACAAAATAAAAGATAAGTATTACTTTGAAATTAATGACTCTTTAATTGGAAGAGAAATGTTGATGGTTACAAGAATAGCTAAAACCGCCGCTGGAATTGGTTTTGGAGGCGGAAAACAAAACACCCAAGTTCTTAGGTGGCAAAAAAAAGATAGTAAAATTTTGTTAAGGGTTGTATCTCATAATGTAGTTGCTAATGATTCCCTTCCAGTTAGTGAAGCAGTTGTTAATTCTAACTTCGAACCAATCTTACACAGTTTTAAAACATTATCTTATGGAAAAAATTCATCAGTTATAGATATAACTAAACTATTTACTGATGATGTTAAACCTTTAGGATTTCCACAATCAAGAAGAAAATCATATAAAATTTCAAGCTTAGACTCAAAAAGATCTTTTATTGAGTCAATTAAAAGCTACCCTATTAACATTGAAGTTAGACATGTAAAAACTTACAGATCTTCAGATCCTCCTTCAAATTCAAGTGTTGGTGCAGTTTCTTTAGAAATGAATAATTCTATGATTTTACTTCCGAAAACTCCTATGAAAAGAAGATATTTTGATCAAAGAGTTGGATGGTTCGCAAGAAGTCAGGTTGATTATGGGTTAGACGTTCAGGAAAGTAAATCACTAAAATATCTTGACAGATGGAGACTTGAAGTAAAAAAAGAAGATATCGAAAAATTTAAAAAAGGAGAGTTGGTAATTCCGAAAAAACAAATCGTTTATTACATTGACAGAGCTACACCTTTAAAGTGGAGAAAATATTTGAAACAAGGTATTGAAGATTGGCAAGTAGCATTTGAAGAAGCTGGATTCAAAAATGCGATTATTGCTAAGGACCCCCCAACTAAAGAAGAAGATCCCGAATGGAGTCCTGAGGATGTGAGGTACTCTGTTGTTAGGTATTTAGCCTCTCCAATACCAAACGCTAATGGTCCTCATGTCAGTGATCCTAGATCTGGAGAAATTTTAGAATCCGATATTAATTGGTATCACAATGTAATGACATTACTTAGAAATTGGTTTTTTGTTCAAACTGCTGCTATAAATGAAAAAGCTAGAGGAGTTGCTTTTGATGATGAAGTTATGGGAAGATTGATAAGATTTGTATCAGCTCATGAAGTTGGTCATACAATAGGCTTGCCTCATAACATGGGAAGTAGTAGTGCTTATCCAGTGGATTCACTAAGATCTGCATCTTTTACAAAAAAATATGGTACAGCTCCATCCATTATGGACTATGCAAGATTTAATTATATAGCTCAACCTGAGGATAAAGGAGTTTCTCTAATGCCAGATATTGGAGTTTATGATAAACATGCTGTTAAATGGGGTTACAGACCAATTCTAGATGCTAAAACTTCAAAAGATGAAAAGAAAACACTAGATAAATGGATTAGAGATAATGAAAACAGTTTGATGCACAGATTTGGTAGTGCCGGTATTGATCCTAGTTCACAAACAGAAGATTTGGGAGATGATGCCGTTAAAGCTAGTGAATATGGAATATTAAATTTAAAAAGAATTATTCCTAACCTTAATAAATGGACTTCCGAGGATGGAAAAGATTATTCAGATCTTCAAACAATGTACGGACAAGTGCTTTCACAATTTAATCGTTATATGGGACACGTAAGTTCAAATATTGGAGGAGTATATCAATATTACAAAACTTATGATCAAGAAGGTCCAGTTTACACCCATGTCAAAAAATCTCATCAAATAAAATGTATGAACTTTCTTCAAACTCAACTTTTTAAAACTCCAACTTGGATGATTGATAAAAATATTTTAAATAAAATTGAATTTGCTGGAAATGTGAACAGAATTAGAGCAACTCAATCTAGAACATTAAACAGCATACTAGATTTTGGTAAAATGGCTAGGTTAATTGAAAATGAGGCAATAAATGGTGCTCAAGCTTATACATTAAGTAAAATGATGTCTGATTTGAAAAAAGGAATCTGGGAAGAGCTTTATACAAATAAACCAATCGATGTTTATAGAAGAAATTTACAACTTGCTTACATAGATAGGATTAATCATATAATGAATGAAGAACAGGGCTCTACCCCATCTTGGGCTAGAAGTTATGTGACAACTGTAAAAGTTAGTCAATCAGATATAAGAACTGTCTCTGTTGGTCAATTATTAGAACTAAAAAAAGAAATTAAAAAGTCATTAAAGAAAAACTCTGATGAAATGAGTAAAATCCATCTTATGACAGTTGAAGCGAAAATTAATAGAATTTTGATTGGAAAACCAATCTAAAGAAATTTAGTAACTTTTTTTAAAGAATCAAGGGTAAAGTCTATATCATTGTAGGACAAAGCATCGTTTAAAAAATAGCTCTCGAAAGCGCTTGGAGGCAGGTAAATACCTTCTTTTAACATACCGTGAAAATATTTTTTAAAAATTTCGTTATTTCCTTTTTGAGCTGATTTAAAATCTATCACATCATCAGAA
>JAQWJH010000018.1 GCA_029248455.1 Flavobacteriaceae bacterium | reverse complement strand
ATTACAGCTGATGCCTATGCAACATCTTTTATGGCCATGCCAATTAAAAAATCTAAAGAAGTAATTTCTAATTTAGAAAATATTGATGTTATGATAATTTACTATGATAAAAATAAAAAAGTAAAAGTTCTTAAATCAAATGGTTTTAATAAGTTAATTTTAGATTAATTTTTCTTACAAATTGGAATTATTTCGTCTCTAACTATGCCATATTTATTTATATCGTTTTCGTTAAATTTAGATGCATAATTATTTTTTTCAACACTAAACCCAATACTTTCTAGTTTTTTATAATAATCTAAACCATATTCTCTAACGTGGTCGTATTGTCCAAACTTTTCTGTCCTTTCTTTTTTTGTTGTGATATTGTTATCCTCAAATGTTTTATCTCTTCCTACATTAATAGGAACTTGAAGTATTGCTATACCTTTTCTTTTCAACACTCGATATAATTCTTTCATTGCTTTTGTATCGTCTACAATATGTTCTAAAACATGATTGCAAAGAATAAAGTCAAAAAAATTATCTTCAAATGGCATAGCACAAATATCTCCCTTTATATCAGCAAGTGGTGAGTTTAAATCAAAAGTTATGTAGTTTTGATTATTAACAGATTTTAAAAATTTAAAAAAGGCTTGTTCTGGTGCGATATGTAAAATTTTTAGATTGGAATTAAAGAAATCTGTTTTATTTTTTAAATATAACCACAATAGTCTATGTCTTTCTAAAGACAAAGTACCTGGACTTAAGGCATTTGTCCTTTGGTTAACATAACCGTAAGGCAAAAATTTTCTATAAAGTTTGTTATTAATAGGATCTTCAAATTTAGTTCCTCTATAGTAAATATCGATAATAGGTCTAAAAATTCTACTCCAAAAAATTAATTGAGTTCTGGGAATTTTATTAATCAGAATTTTTATAAACCAATTCAATTTTTAATTTTTAAATTGATCTTCTTCATCACTTTTTATTTCTAATGATTCGTATATGTAATCAAATGTTGAGAGTAAGTTTGGTTTTCCATCAATTATTGCAATATTATGTTCAAAATGAACACTTGGTAAGCTGTCTGCCGTTAGGATTGTCCAACCATCTTTTAGTTGATTTATTTTATGCGTCCCCATATTTATCATGGGTTCAATTGCAACCACCATACCTTCAATTAGTTTTTTACCTGAACCTCTTTTACCATAATTTGGCATTTCTGGCTTTTCATGCATTTCTTTACCCAATCCATGACCAACTAACTCTCGTACAACACCATAACCATTAGATTCATTGTAATTTTGTATAGCATAGCCAACATCTCCAGTTCGGTTCCCTTTTTTAAACTCAGCAATTCCCAAGTAAAGAGATTCTTTTGCGACTTTTAATAATTTTTTAATTTCACTTTTAACTTCACCAACTTCAAAGGTATAAGCGTGGTCTCCATAAAATCCATTTTTTAATACACCACAATCAATTGATAATATATCTCCTTCTTTGACTTCCTCATTATTAGGTATGCCATGGACTACTTGTGAATTTGGGCTGATGCATAAAGTATTAGGGAAATCATATAGCCCTAAGAAACCTGGAACTGCACCATGATCTCTAATATAAGTTTCAGCTAAAGAATCAAGATGTAAAGTATTTATTCCAGGCCTAATTTCCGCGGCTAACATGCCTAATGTTTTTGAGACTAGCAAAGCACTTTCTCTTATCAATTCAATTTCTTCTTTTGATTTAATTAGACTCATTACTAAAAATCAGCGTAGGCATGTTTATAATCTTCACTATTTAAAATCTTAAAAATATCTTTTTCGATACTTTCAATAGGAAACTCAACAATTCGATTAATTTCAATACCATCTTTTTTGAAAATAAACGTTGGGATATTATAAATTTCAAGTCCTTTTTCTAAACTATCTGGTGTTGTTTTTTCTAATGTCATTGCAATTAATTCTAATCTCTTTTTATCAATTTTTAAAAAATCCATAAGTTTAAAAAAAGCAGGAGTGTCTCGTCTACTATCACTACACCATGTTCCCATAAAAACAGTGATCTCTATATCCTTCATTAGTGGTTTAATTTTTTTTGCAATTTTATTGTCTAAATCATAATTTTTATAATTTTCCTTAAACCATTGTGAATGAGGTTCATAATTTAAATCCTTTTGATTAAATGGCCCTATGATGTCAATATACTCTTCCTCATTTTCAATAGAATTTTCAGATTCTTTTTTTGAATCAGGTATTTTAGATTTACAAGAGAAAAACAAGCATATGCACAGTATGGTTATAATTTTATTCATGTCTATTTATTAAAGATTTCCCAGTCATTAATTTAGGTTTTTTAATATTCATCAAGTCTAAAATAGTAGGTGCAATATCTCCCAAAATACCATCTGATATTTTTACAATATCATTATCTATAATAATTACAGGGACTAAATTTGTTGTATGTGCGGTATTAGGAGATCCATCGGGGTTTATCATTAAATCACAATTTCCATGGTCAGCTATTACAATTATCGAATATTTATTTTTTATTGCATTATTAACTATCTCATTTGAACAATTATCAATTGTTTCACATGCTTTAATTGCTGCTATAATATTTCCAGTGTGTCCAACCATATAGGGATTGGCAAAATTTAAACATATAAAGTCAGCTGAGCGATTATTAATTTCTTTTACAATTGAATCTTTCACAAGTAAAGCGCTCATTTCTGGTTGTAGATCATATGTGGCAACTTTTGGAGAAGGACATAAAATTCTTTTTTCATTTTTAAAAGGTTCTTCTCTACCACCATTAAAGAAAAATGTTACATGTGGATATTTTTCTGTTTCAGCTATTCTTATTTGACTTTTATTATTTTTTTCAAGTATCTCACCCAAAGTATCTTTAATATTTTCTGAATCATAAATAACATTTATGCCTTTAAATGATTCGTCATAATTTGTCATTGTTAGAAAATTTAATTTTAATTTTTTCATATTAAAATCGATAAAATTTTCTTGAGTTAAAACTTTTGTCAATTGCCTTCCTCTATCTGTTCTGAAATTAAAAAAAATAACGTGGTCATCATCTTCAATTTTACCATCATAATTTCCGTATTGATCAGTAACAACTATTGGTTCTATAAATTCATCTGTTGTTCCTTTTTCATATGATTTTAAAATTGTGTTTTTAATATTGCCTGTTTTTTCTCCAATTCCCTTGACTAAAAGATCATAGGATTTTTTAATTCTCTCCCATCTATTGTCTCTGTCCATGGAAAAATAACGACCAATAATAGAGGCTATTTTGATTTCGGTTTTTTTAATTTTATCATCAATTTTTTCAATGAAACCCAGTCCTGATTTTGGATCTACATCTCGACCGTCGGTAAAAAGATGAAGAAAGACTTTTTCTAATTTCATTTTTTCACAGATATCTATTAAACCCTCTAAGTGATTTATATGAGAATGGACACCACCATTAGATAATAAACCAATTATATGTAATTTCTTATTTGTCTTTTGAACCTTTTCTAAACATTTTTTTAGATTTTCTTGAAATTGAAAAGAATTTTCCTCTAACGCTAAGTTAATTTTTGCTAATTCTTGATTAACTATTCTTCCCGCACCTAAATTCACATGACCAACTTCACTATTTCCCATTTGCCCAATGGGAAGTCCTACATTTTCACCAAAAGTAGTAAGTCTTGCTGATGCATAATTTTCATACAATGAATCAATAAATGGAGTTTCTGCCTTGTCGATTGCTGACACATTTGGATCTTTGGAGATACCCCAACCGTCGAGAATCATTAAAAGAACTTTTTTTGAAATTTTCAAAGCATTTAAGTTTCAACAAATATAATTATTATAAGGGTATTCAGTTTTTTAATTCTGGATTAATATCCAATATATATTCGTTCTTATATTTTTCAATAAAATCCTGATTAAAATATTTAGAACCACTAATTTCATCTTTTTTGATAAGTTTTTCTAAATCTAATTTTACAAATAATGAGAGCATTTTTTTTGAAATTGGAGCATAGCTATAATGCCAAGGTTCGTATTCAAATCCTTTTCTTTTGGGGTTATTGTCATATGTGATAAAAAACCCAAACCTTTCTGAATTTGTATCTAGCCATTTTTTAACGTTATAAAAAACACCTCCCTTTTCAAATTTAGAACTTATTAAAACGTTTTTTTCATCAGGAAAATTTTTATCAATAATATCTATTTCTGTTCCCCAGTGATGTCTAGATGTCCCTGGAATTGTAGAAAATCGTATAATTTCATAAATAGCTTTTATTGGATCTAATGCATACTCATTCGTATATTTTTCAAATTTTCTATTCCAAATGAATTTTTGTCTATCATACCCTCTGTATGCTGATACAATCTTGAGGTGAATTCCCTCAGATAAAGCTGCTTTCTCCATTTTTTTATATGCTAGAAAAGTATTTTTTTCAAGCTTTATTGAGTCCCCAACAAGATTAGGATTTTTAATTCCTTGAAGAATATCTAAATTCATTTTAGTTTGCGATAAATTATTATTACAAAATATTAAAAAAAGTAACATGAATATCTTAAAATTCATTTCAATCTTTTATATAAAAATTTATGAATCCCAATCCCCTCAATTTCGTATGATATTCCCGAATCGATATAGTTAGATTTAAGGTAAAAATCAACTGCTTTTTTACGTGAATTCATCCAAATATTTAATCCTCCCTGTAGCATGCAAAGTTTTTCAATTTTATTTAACATTTTTTCTCCAAGTCCTTTATTTTGGTAGATACCTAAAACACACATTCCCCTGAGTTGGTAACTTTTTTTCAAATTTTTATGCTCAGTTTTTTTTTTAAATAAAGAAACCCCGCCAATTAAATTATTGTTTTTATAGGCACCAATATGTATTGATTCATCATTATTATCGCCTGGAAAATTACAATTTTTAATTTCTGTATTGTTCCTCAAGATTTTAGCTCTTATTGTTAATAATTTATTTGCTTTTATTTTTTTTAATTCACAATCCATCGGATATAAATTTAATAATATAATTTTTAGCTTTAGGAAAATTATAATAATTAACCATTAATATTATATTTGTATTTATGCGGGAGTAGCTCAGTTGGTAGAGCGTCAGCCTTCCAAGCTGAATGTCGCCGGTTCGAACCCGGTCTCCCGCTCTAAAAAGTTTCAATTAATGAAATATTTATTCAAATTTCTAATTTTTTTCTTTGTTTGTAATCTGTCATTTTCCCAAACTGATTATAGAACCTGGATTATTGGTAAAGTTTTATATCGTGATAGTAATGTGATTTCTGCAAATGTCATTAATAATACTTCACAAGAAGCAACAATAACCAATCAAGATGGTGAATTTGAAATTAAAGTAAAATTAAATGATAGACTTGTTTTTTCATCTGTTCAGTACCAAATTAGATCTCTAGTGGTAACGAAAGAAATATTACAAAAAAGTAGAATAGTGATTGATGTTAATGAAAAAGTAACAGAGTTGGATGAAGTTGTTGTAGGTCCAGAAAATACCGAAAAATTTATTGACTTGAAGGAAGAAGAATTTAAAAAATTTGATTATTACACTGATAAATCTACAAAACTAGAAAATCAAATTTTACAAGCTGGAAGATTTAATAATGGACTAAATTTTATAAACTTATATAAAGTTATTACTAAGTCAAATTCTAAGAAAGAACAGTCTGATGAAATTATTTATAAGCCAAGTAATTTATTAAGAGAAGTTTATGATGATGCTTTTTTTGTTTCTAGTTTAGGTATTGAAAAAGAAAATATCCCTGAATTTTTAGCTTTTTGTGATGAAAAATTTCCATCAAAGTTTTTATTAAAAAAAAGCAATGAGTTCCAATTAATTGATTTTTTAGTTAAACAGAGTGATAAATTCAAAAAAATACTTAAAAGAGGTTAAAGTTATTTGTTGCTTTCTTTTTTTAGGAACTCAAATTGTTTTATCTCAAACTAATTTAGAATACAAATCATTTAAAGGAGAAGTGGTAAGTGATTCTTTAAATTTAAGTGGGATACATATCGTTAATAAAAATAGTGGTGCCAAGTCAATTACAAATGAAAATGGGTTATTTACAATTGGAGTAAAAAAAAATGATACAATAATTATTTCTTCAATTCAAATAAAACCACATGTAATTGTAATTAATCAGAAAGTTTTTGATCAGGATAAGGTAAAGGTTTATGTAGAACCTTTTGTCAATCAATTAGAAAATGTCGTAGTTAAACCTCACAACTTGAGTGGTAATTTGCTAAATGACATGAAAGATTCTGGTGTTAGAAATCCGATAAATTTTGATGATGTTGGAGTTCCTGGATATAAAGGAGAGAGAGCAGAAAAAATTGTTTATAAAAACGATACACAAATTTTAATTAATTTACTTCTGTTACCTATTATGCCCCTTGATATTGAGGGTGTATATAAAAAACTTTCTGGCTATTATGATAATCTCAAAAAGAAAAGAATGTTAGATAAACAATATGTTGCTATTGTTGGTATAATGGAGTTTTATGGTTTAGTATTTTTCATGAATAACTATAATTTAGAGGAAGATGAAGTGTATGAATTTGTATTAGGCGCTTTGGAAAATACCAATATTGAAGAAAATTTCAAAACTTCAGATCATGGCCTTGTTTTGAAGTCATTTGAAGAGTATTACAAATCTATTAGCATTGAAAAAAATTAGTTTATTTATTGTTCTGTTTTTTTTGGTGGCATTTATTCCACACAAATATTACGTAAGTACAAGCCTTTATGAATTTAAAGAGGATAAAGGTTCCCTTCAAGTTACTATTAAAATTTTTAAGGACGACTTTATCAATGCAATTAAAACAAATAATGGTATTGATTTATATATGAAGGATGATTTAAATTCTGAAGAAATTAAATTTAAAATTAATTCATATTTATTGTCTAATCTTACCATATTTCTAGATAATAAAAAATATGAGTTATTTTATTTAGGTTTAAAAAAAGATACAGAAATGATCACCTGTTTTTTAGAAATAGAAAATCTTCCGGATTTTAAAAAAATCAAGTTAGTAAATACAATTTTGTTTGATTTATTTGAAAATCAAAAAAATATTATTCATTTAAAAAAAGGTAATAAAAAAAGAAGTTTTATTTTAGGAAAAGACTCTCCAAATTCTGTCTTGGAATTCTAAACTTTTTTTTAAATTTAACATTCATAAATAAAAAAAAAATGAAAATAAGATATATTAAATTACTAGTCCTGTCACTGATGATTTCTCATTATGGATTTTCTCAGCAACCCACCCAAGAATCAAAAGAAAAAGGTCATTTAAATACAAATAAGTTCAGACAAATGTATGAAGAGTTTTCATCTCCAAACATGTTTAGAACTGCAGCTGGTGCACCTGGACCTGCATACTATCAACAGCAAGCTGATTACAAGATGAATATTGAGCTTGACGATAGAAATAAAAGAATTTATGGAAGTGAAACAATTACTTATACTAATAATTCACCTGATGATTTAGAATATTTATGGGTTCAGTTGGATCAAAATATTAGAAAAAAAGATTCTCCGTCTCTAATGATTAATGAATTTTCTACTCGACCAGCTTATCGACCGTCTGGATTTGTTAAGGACTTTCTTGATAAACCATTTGATGGTGGATTTAATATTGAATACGTAAGAGATCAAGATGGAAAACCACTTTCTCACATTATTAATCAAACAATGATGAGAATTGATTTACCCAATGTATTAAAGAGTGGTGAAAAAGTTTCATTCTCAATAAAATGGTGGTATAATATTCAAGATCATGTTAATCAAGATGGTAGATCGGGCTATGAAACTTTTAAAAGTGATGGTAATCGTTCTTACATCATTGCTCAATTTTTTCCTAGAATGGCCGTTTATAATGAAGTAGAGGGTTGGCAGAATTATCAATTTTGGGGTGATGGAGAATTTGCCTTGCCTTTTGGAAATTATGAAGTAAAGATAACTGTTCCTGCAGATCATATTTTAGATGCTACAGGTGAATTACAAAATAGAAAAGATATCTTTTCCAAAGAGATGTTAAAAAGATTTAACGAGGCTAAAAAAACTTATGATAAGCCTGTTTTAATAGTGACTCAAAGTGAAGCGGAAGAAGCTGAAAAAGGATTTTCTAAAAACAAAAAAACATGGCATTTTAAAGCAAAAAATGTTAGAGATTTTGCATTTGCAACATCCAGAAAATTTATATGGGATATGATGGCTGTTAAGATAGGTGATAGAGATGTGATGGCAGTATCGATGTATCCAAAAGAAGGAAATCCTTTGTGGGAAGATTATTCGACTATTGCAGTGGCTGAAACATTAAAAACTTATTCTGATTATACTTTTGATTACCCTTATCACAAAGCGATTTCAGTCCATGCAAAACAAATAGGTATGGAGTACCCTATGATTTGTTTTAATTTTGGAAGGCCAAATATTGATGGTTCTTATTCAGACGATGTTAAATTTGGAATGATTGGAGTAATTATTCACGAAATTGGACATAATTTTTTTCCAATGATAGTAAATAATGATGAGCGTCAATGGGCTTGGATGGATGAGGGGATTAATACTTTTGTGCAGTATATCACCGAGCAAAAACTTGGTCAAGATTATCCAGACATAATTTATCCTTTGGAAAATTTCCCATCTGATAGAGGACCAGCTAAAATGATTACTGATTACATGAGTGTAGATCAGAATTATTTAGCTCCAATAATGTCTAATCCAGAAAATGTTTATAATCTAGGACCTAATGCTTATGGAAAACCAGCAACAGCCTTAAATATTTTGAGAGAAACTATTATGGGGAAAGAACTTTTCGATCACGCCTTTAAAACTTATTCTAAAAGATGGATGTTTAAACACCCTACACCAGAGGATTTCTTTAGAACTATGGAAGATGCCTCAGCAGTTGATTTAGATTGGTTTTGGAGGGGATGGTTTTACACCACAGATTATGTTGATATAGGAATCAAGGAGGTTAATCAATTTTATATTTCTCCAAAGCCTAGTAAGGTAATAGAAGAAATGATGGAAAAAAGAGGTATTCCTATGGATAGGATGCCTCCACTTGTTTACTTAGAAGATTTCAATAATGATACTGAAAATTTTAAGGAGGGTAGTCCGTTAGAAAATTCCAAATTATTAAATAACTATTTAAAAGAAAATTTTAGCAAAGAAGAAATTGATAGTTTGGAAATTCCAAAGTTTTTTTACGAGGTAGTATTTAACAAACCAGGTGGTTTAGTGATGCCTATAATTGTTGAATATGAATATGAAGATGGTACAAAGAATCGTATTAAATATCCTGCCCAAGTTTGGAGAAAAAATGACGATGAAGTAAGACAAGTGATTACTTCAAATAAAAAAATCATTAATATAAGTTTAGATCCCGATTTAGAGACTGCAGATATTGATACATCAAATAATTCTTGGCCGAAAAAGCAAGAAGATTCAGAGTTTGATACTTTCAAAAGTAAAATCAAGGGATAACTATGTTTATTAAAAGGTTTTCTGTTTAATGATTCATTTTTTATCTTTACAAAATATTTTAAATTATGCTTTTATTTATTAGCGGACCTGAAATCCTTTTTATAGGGCTGATAGTTTTATTAGTTTTTGGTGCTGATAAAATCCCCGAAATTTCTAAAGGTCTTGGAAAAGGTATAAGAGTTGTAAAGGACGCTACCGAGGAAGTTAAAAGCGAAATTAAAAAAAGTGCCAAAACTAAAGGAGTTGATACTGAATCTTTGAAAAAGGATATTGATAGTGTAAAAGATAGTATAGAAGACTTGGGGGGATCTATAAAACGTAATCTTTAAATTTTTCTACTTACTGATAAGCCGTCTCTTACTGGAATAATTATTGTTTCAAGTCTTTTGTCATTATTAATCATATTATTGAACTCTAATAATTTTTTAGTAGCTATGTCTGAGCTGTTTTTGTCAATTACTTTTCCACTCCATAAAACATTGTCAGATATTAAAATTCCGCCAGGAACTATTTTATCAATTACCATTTCAAAATAAGCAGGATAATTTTCTTTATCAGCATCTAAAAAGACTAAATCAAAAAAATTATCAATTTTGGGAATGATTTCTAAGGCATTTCCTACATGACAAAAAATTTTATGTCCATAACCTGATTTATCAAAATATTTTTTTTGAATATTTTGTAATTCTTCATTAATATCAATTGTATCGATAGTTCCATCTTTGTGTAATCCCTCAGCTATACATAGTGCGGAGTACCCAGTGTAGGTACCAATCTCTAAAACACTCTTAGGACCTATTATTTTAGAAAGAAGAGATAGTAGTCGACCTTGGTAACTTCCACTTAACATTCTTGGGTTAAGTACCTTTAAATGAGTTTCTTTATTGAGTTCTTTAAGAAGTTGAGGCTCACTCTGTGAATTAGATTCAACATAGTTTAGTATATCTTTATCAATGAAGTCGATCATTTTTTTGGCTTAGCATATTTAAACCTGTCAATTAAAGTTGGTAATGCATAACCATCCAGGCCGTTTATTGCAACTGATTTTGCTTTATCTAATTGTAACCACCCCTCTTCATTTATAAAATCTTTTTCAAAATAGATATCTTTTATTTCAGCTACCATTAATAAAGTATCATTTTCTTTTATTTCATATTTATTTAAAAACTCGCAACCAAGTTTAATTTTTGAACTTTTTACAAATGGCGCAGGGAAATTATTTAAATACTCTGATTCAAATTTGGTAACATCAAATTCAGAAATATTTGATGGATATCTTGCCGAAGTGTGATGCGCATCTTCAATATCATCAACATGGATATGATTTACAGAAAAAAACTTATTTGATATAATATTTCTATAAGTATCTCTGGGAACTGTAGTTGGTCTAACAATAAAACTTAATAATGAGGGATTACTCCCCAAGTGAGTTATTGAACTAAATACGGCAAGGTTTAATGTTCCATTGTCGGATGATGTTCCAATTAAATTTGCGGATTTATAACCAGTGCAACTATTGATTAGATTTAGTCTATAAATCTTTTCCATAGCATTGATTTGAACTTTTGTAAAATGTTCCATGAATAAATTTTGTAATAGAGATTTCAAAAATATGAAAATGAATTTAACTTACTTCTCTAATTATATTATAAATAAAATGTTATAAATATTGTATAAATTTTTTTTTAATAAAAATTAATTTATTTTTCAAATTAAATTAATGAATTATGAATATTAAATTTTTATTTCTTTTTAGCTTCTGTTTTTCCTTTTTTTCTTGTGATAAATCAAATGAAATAGATAGACCTAATGTGATTTTAATAATGTCTGATGATTTAGGATATGAAGCTGTTGGGATTAATGGAGCTAAGGAATACAACACTCCTGTTTTAGATTCTTTAGCCGTAAATGGAATAAACTTTAATAATGCTTATTCTCAACCATTATGTACTCCGTCAAGAGTAAAAATTATGACAGGAAAGCCAAATTACATCAATTATGAATACTTCACCTATCTAAATCCAAATGAAAAAACTTTTGGTAATCTTTTTCAAGACAACGGCTATAAAACGACTGTTGTAGGAAAATGGCAATTAAATGGTGTACAATATGATTTAGAAAATAATCAGGACTTGAATAGACCTCATAAAAATGGTTTTGATGAATACTGTTTGTGGTGGTTAAGAGAACGGGGTGAAAGATTTGCAAATCCATCAATTGTTCAAAATGGTAAAGAATTAGATAAAGATATTGATGATTATGGTCCAGATATTTTCTCTGACTATATAGTTGATTTTATTGAAGAAAATAAGGATGATCCATTCTTTATATATTACCCTATGGCTTTGGTTCATGATCCATTTCGTCCAACTCCTTACTCAGACGATTGGAAAAATAGAAATGATAGAAATAAAGGAAATAACGAAGTATATTTCCCAGATTATATGAACTACACGGATAAAATTGTTGGAAAAATATCGGATGCTTTAAATAAAAATAATTTAGACAATACAATTTTAATTTTCATTGGAGATAATGGAACTGACACACAAGTTGTAACTCTCAACAATGGTAAAGAAATCAGAGGAGCTAAAGGTTCTACTATAAAACATGGTTCAAATGTTCCAATGATAGTCAATTGGAAAAAAAATATAAAAAATGGTTTTAAAAGTGATGCACTAATTGATTTCACGGATTTTTATGCAACGTTTGAAGATATTTTAAATGTTGAAAAAAGAGAATCTTATGGAAAAAGCTTATTACCTCTTCTAAACAATAAAGATTATAGTGAAAGAGAAGTTTTAATTACCTATTATAATCCGATGTGGGGATCAAATAGTGCAAAGATGAATAGAGGAATTTATGCTCAAAATAAAGAATACAAACTTTATAAAAGGGGAGATTTTTTTAAATATTCTGAAGATTTGTATGAAGAATCAAAAATTTTAATTAGTAATTTGACAGAGAAAGAAAATGAAATTTATACGATTCTGAAAAAATCTTTGGATACAATTCCAGATTTACCAAAGTTTAATAATAACAATTGGATAGAAAAAGGGATTGAAGTAAAACAAAGTGGGAAGTTTAATCTTAACAATTGGAGGTTAAATACAAATTAGCAATTCTGTATTTTTTATTGAAACAAAGTGTTTTATTTCATTTAGATATATTGGCTACGAATTAAAAGAAAAGGGATTTTTAATAGAACCATTTATATTATTTCAACTATTATGGATATTCAAGTCTCAGGGTCTCTTTTTAAATTTGGGGGTATAAAAAAAAATAAGCCTCAATTGAGGCTTATTAATAAATTATTTTGAAATGAAAATTAGCCTTTTTTGTCGTCTCCACCTTCTTTATCTCCTTTACTCCCTTTACAACTTGACATAACTTTTTTTAGAATGTCATGCGATTCAATTTCCTTTCTAACCTCATTTTTATCCTTATCAAACATTAAAATAGTCACAGGGAAGTTTAGTTTAGGTTTATTTTCTTTAGTCTTTTCGTTGTTCTCAAAGTAAGTTTTCATTTTTGAATGAATCTCTTTTCTATCATTCCCAGTAATTATAGAGCCATCCCCCATTGTATAGGACAGTGGGTATTGAAACTTAAAACAAGGTCCTCTTTTTTTCTTTTCACCCTTACCATCTTTACTTTTTTTATCTCCCCAACCATCTTTATTGTTTTTAGATGATTCTAATGGCCGTCCGTTGGTAGAAAAAAACTGATTATCATTTCTCTCATAATCTAATTCGAAATCAAAAAAGTCCCAGCTTTTCATTTCAACTTCATAACCAAGTTCAGGAGCTAACACAGCGATATTAATGACATCATCAGGCATTTCTACATTTAAAGTAGAAATAGCTGATTTGGGAAGATCATTTTTAGAGATTGTTGTCCTATTATCCGCATCAATAATTGCTTGAATTAATTCGTCATCAGTCATAGAATCTGAATTTTCACAAGAGGAAAATATCAAAGGAAATAAAAATGCAATAAGTATTATTTTTTTCATAATTATTTTTTTATGCCACACTCATTAGTGCGTAGACATCAAATATAAATATTTTTTTTAGAATCTATTAATTCTTCAAAATCGATTATTTAATTTATTATCTTGCAAATCGTGTCTAAAAAAATATTTTTTTCTTTACTAACAACTTTTATGTTCCTTTCAATTAAAGCTCAGGAAACAAATAATGGTAATAAAGATTTTCCAATTTTTCCAGTGTGTAAACTGATACCAAAAAATTTACAACAAAAATGCTTTAATGAATCTATTGAAGAGCATATCAGTAAATTTTTTATTTATCCTAAAACTGCTAACGATTTAGGACTTCAGTCCATTGTAAATGTATTTTTTGACATAAACGTAAACGGATCGGTTTCAAATATTAAAGCTAAAAGTAGTCTTGTTGGTGTAAAATTTGAAAATAAAGAAGCACTATTAATTGCTAACCAATTATTTGAAGAAGCCGCTTTATCAATTTTCAATAAACTTCCTAAGATGACCCCTGGAAAAATTAATGATTCGGTTAGTTCAATTTCATTTAAAGTTCCTGTTACTTATCGACTTGCAGAAAAATCAGATTTACAAAATCAAGTTTTTCCAATAAATAGCGTCGAATGGGCCCCGTTATATCCTGGATGTGAAGAAATGGATTCTGACGGTTCTAAAACATGTTTTAAGGACAAAATAAGCAATCATATAAATAAGTATTTAAAATACCCCAAAAAAGCTAAATCATTAGCCAAAGATGCCATTGTCTTTGTTGAGATTATAATTGAAAATGATGGTGGTATTTATGATTTAACTATTTTAGGTCCTGATGTTTTTAAAAAAGAAGCAGAAAGAGTAATTAAAAAATTACCTTCTTTTGAACCAGGACTTAATAATGATCAGCCTGTTGCCGTTTCGTATACATTTCCAATAACATTTAAACCCAGCTTGAATTGAAAAAAATAAAGAACCACAACGGTTGGATTAAATCATTGTTAACCTTTTTTCTACTTTTCATTCCACAGGTTTTAGGTGCTCTAGTCCTAATGGTTGCTGGTTTTGATTTAAATAAAATGTCAAGTGGAGCGATCGATTTAAAATCTATGATTTTTCTTGAATATCTAATGATTGTGTTTATGGCAATCATACTATGGTTATTCATGAGGTTTATTGATAAACAACCCTTAGTTGAAATAGGTTTACAAACAAAAGGTAGACTTAAAGAATTTTACTTTGGTTTGTCTCTAGGTTTTGTAATTATGTTTTTTGCTTATATAGTTTTAAATATTTTAAATGAAATTGTTTTTTTGGGTATTTCTTTTGATTTTAATAAATTTTTAATGTCAATTGTCTTGTTCGCTGGAGTATCCATTTTTGAAGAAGTTGTTTTTAGAGGATATTTGTTAAAAAATTTGTTAGAATCATTTAACCCCTATATAGCTTTATTTATTTCATCAATTTTCTTCTCTTTAATTCATGGATCAAATCCAAATGTAACTACTCTAGGTTTATGTAATATTTTTTTAGCTGGTTTTTTCCTAGGAGCTTCTTATGTCTTTACAAAAAACCTATGGTTTCCAATTGCTCTGCACTTTAGTTGGAATTTTTTTCAATCAATGTTCGGATTTAAAGTAAGTGGCCTTGACTCATATTCAATAATAGAATTTACTATTCCTAAAAATAATTTATTAAATGGTGGAGAATTTGGATTTGAAAGCTCTTATTTGTCTATTATTGTTCTGATTTTAGGTATTTTTATAATTTGGAATTATTTTAAAAATAATTCCATAATAAAAAATTAATGGGTCATTAACTCAGTTGGTTCAGAGTGTTACCTTGACAGGGTAGAAGTCACTGGTTCGAATCCAGTATGACCCACATTGTATTAAAAAAAAACACCGCATTAGTAGCGGTGTTTTTTTAAAATCTCTTTTTAATTTAATTTGGCTTCATTCCAAGATTCCCAATGGCCAATTATTTTTCCATCATCATTAAAACGATGATTAAACATTACAGGGAAAACAATTTCTTTCTTATCATTTTTTCTTTCAACAGAAACTCTCCACCATGATTGAACATAATCCGATCCAGAATCTACATTAAAAAATTTAATCCAAACATTATCCATACTATTAATTTTATAATTGCCTTTAAAAGATTTAAACCCTTCTTTTAAATCTTCCAGAGATAATGGGTCATTTCCCCAATCATTAAAAAGTCCATCAGCGGTTGCATTTTCATCAAAATCTATAAATATATTTTCATCATCATCATGTTCAAAAGCTTTTATAAATCTTCTAACTGTATTAATATTAGAATGATGAGAATAAATTTTACCATCAGATATTGACCTTTGACTTTTTCCAGTTTCTGTATATGGAACTTGGTTAAAATAATATCTGGCGTAACTTATTTTATTGTCTTTATTTATAACATATTGGGTGTGTCTAGGCTGTGAGTAGTCTATTCCTGTTGTTCCTCCAACTGCTGTCCAGTATTCCCAACTATAAATCCAGGTTACTCCACTAAAATTTTCATCCTTGTATTCAACAGCATCTGGATAACTACTTTTGGTGTTTTTAACTGAAAAATATTTAGAATTGGTATGTAAATTATTAACATATTGTATGAACTGATCTTTGGTTTGAGGTTTTGCATCCTTATTCATTTGATCTCCTACGATACCTTTGTAGTTATCAGCAATTAATTCACCTAACTTTTCAGAGTCGTTAGCATTCATTGCTTCAAATAAATTTTCTATTACTTGAATTGCAGGATGATCAATATAAATACTTCCATTTTTCTTTTTTTGTGCACTTACAATAAAGCATGTAAGTAACAACAATAGTGTTAAATTTTTTTTCATAATTTTTATTAGTTTAGCTTCCTAATATAGTCAATCAAACACATACTAACAAGTATGTTTAATTAAATATTATGAGAAAGCACTTAACTTTCAATAAACTATTTAAAATGAGTTTTGTTTTGTTTTTTAGCTTGTTTATAGTTAATTGTAGCAATTCAACTGAAACAGTTAAGAATATTAACACTCCAGACGTGTCAAGTCCAGTTGAAATTTATTTAATTGATTCGCTTGATGACTCAAGAAAGTATTGTTTAGATATATTAGGTTACAAGGATAGCGCTGATGTAAATAAAGGCTTACAAAGCCATTCTTGTTATTCATATCAAGGTGCAGTTTCAATCGATCAAGGCTTTGATAAGGAACTAATTTCTGAAAAGGAATTTTATATTCCTCATTTTAAAGTTTGTATGGAAGCAGAAAATATCGAAGAGTCTTCAGGCCTAGCCTTAAAAACATGTGATAAAAATGAAAAACAGAAATTCGTTCTTCAATCTTCTGGCAAGATAAATCCAGAAAGTAATTTAAATTTATGTTTAACAGTTTCTTCTATTTCTAGAGAAGGGGGCGGCGGAAATCCGGTACATTTAATTCGTGATTTGAGTTTACAAACTTGCGATGAAAGTCTTTCATCATTTCAAAAATGGGGAACAAGAACAATCAACTGACGTGGTTTTACAAAAAGAAATTTTTTTAAACCCTCATTCCAGAGGATTTCATTTAATTACTAATCATATTTTAAATGTAATTCCTGAAATAAACGGAATAGTACATGTTTTTATAAAACATACCTCAGCCAGTTTAACAATTAATGAGAATGCCGACCCATCAGTAAGAGTTGATTTTGAAACTCATTTTAATAAAATTGTTTCAGAAAATGAAACTCATTATACTCATACACAAGAGGGTAAAGACGATATGACTTCACACATTAAAAATAGCTTACTAGGTTCTTCAGTTTCTTTTCCAATAACAAATGGAATTCCTCAATTAGGTACTTGGCAAGGAATATATTTGTGTGAACACCGCAATAATGCAGGATCGAGAAAATTATTTGTTACAGTGATGGGTGAATAATTTTCTTATTTTTAATTAAAAATATCTAATTATGAAAAAATTAACTCTTTTAACATTATTATTAATATCATTTACAGTTTATGCTCAAAAGTTCGATAAAAAAATTAATCAATTAAGTGCTAATTATGAATCAGATATTATTGAATTAAGACATTGGTTTCATGAAAATGCAGAATTAAGTAACAGAGAATTTAAAACCGCTAAAAGAATCGCGGAGGAATTAAAGAAAATTGGACTAAATCCTCAGACTGGTGTAGCAAAGACTGGAGTAGTGGCAGTTCTTAAGGGTGGAAAGCCAGGTCCAGTTGTTGCTTTAAGAGCTGATATTGATGGTCTTCCTGTAAAAGAAAGAGCTGATTTACCCTGGAAATCTAATATGATAGGGGAATACAATGGTGAATCGGTTCCAGTGATGCATGCCTGTGGACATGATACTCACACTGCTATTTTATTAGGAACTGCAAAAATATTATTTCAATTAAAAGATCAAATTCCAGGAACAATTAAATTCATTTTTCAACCAGCCGAGGAAGGTGCCCCCTCTGGTGAAGAAGGAGGAGCCGAACTAATGGTTAAAGAAGGTGTTTTGAAAAATCCTGATGTAGATGCGATTTTTGGACTCCATATTTGGTCTCAAATTGGTGCAGGCCAAGTCTATGTTCGCCCTAAAGGAATTATGGCAGCAGTGAATGAGTTTAGAATTGATATTGAGGGTGTCCAAACCCATGGATCAACACCATGGACTGGAATTGATCCTATTGTTACTGCTTCTCAAATGATCAATTCGATTCAAACTATTGTTAGTAGAAATATGCCACTAACTGAAGCGGCAGCTGTTGTTACAATTGGAAGTATTCACGGCGGTGTTAGAAGTAATATTATTCCTGAAAGTCTTTATATGCTGGGAACTATTAGAACATTAGATGAGGGAATGAAAAAATTAGTTTTAAAAAGATTAGAAGAAATTGTATCTAGTATTGCAAGTGCTAATAATGCAAAAGCTAAAGTAACTTATCTAGTTAGTTACCCGATAACTTATAATGATCCAGAACTGTATCAATCCATGTTACCATCGCTAAAAAGAATTAATGGCTCCAATAATGTAAATTCAATGAATGCAATTACTGGTGCTGAAGATTTTTCTTTTTTTCAAGAAAAAATTCCTGGAATGTATTTTTTTATTGGTGGAGCAAAAAAAGGTACAGATCCTTTAACAGCGGCTCCTCATCATACACCAGATTTTTATGTTGATGACTCTGCAATGATTACTGGACTTAAGTCAATGACTGCCTTAGCTTTGGATTATCTAAATAAAAATAAATAATGTAATGCCAATATCATTTTTTGAAAAAGAAAATCAAGCTTCTGGAAATTTTAATAATGGAGAAATATTAGAAAAAAAACCTATTGGATTTCCTCAAGATGAAGGTAAATTAAAACCTTACTCAAATTTATTTTATTGGGCACATGCCTGGACACCTGGTAAAAAAAGTACTATAGCTCTTCATCCACATCAAGGATTTGAAATATGCAGTTTCGTATTAAAAGGTTCAATTAAACATTATGATACAAAACAAAAAAAGTGGATTCTTTTAAACAAGGGTGACGTTCAAATAATTAGATCTGGAAACGGAATTTCTCACGCTGAAGAAATTTTAGATTCATCGGAAATTTTTCAAATCTGGTTTGATCCGGACATTTCTAAAACACTTAACTCACCTGCTTCATACAGTGATTACAAAGCTGTAGATTTTCCTGTCTTTAAAAAAAAAGAGATAAAAACTACTATTATTTGTGGTGAAGGCTCTCCCTTTGAAATGGAGTCAGAGACGATTGAAATTAGAAACCATAAATTAAACAGTAGCGATTTTGATTATAAATTAAATTCTTCAAAAACATATTCTTTTTTTGTTATTGATGGTGAACTTGATGTGAATAATAAAAAAATTAGCAAAGGAACTTTTTTTATTGTTAATAAAGAGAGCTCACTAAATTTTAAAGCTAAAACCGAAGCCGAGATTTTTGAAATAAAATCACCAAGTTCACCTAGTTATAAAACCTATTTCCAAAGATTTATGAATTAAAAAGGTGCAACCCTTTTATTTGATAATTTTTCGTAGGCATAGCCAAGTTGATAGAGCTTATTTTCCTCATATGAAGAACTGATAAAGGTTAGGTTTGAAGGAAGACCACTTTTTTTATAACCCATTGGAACCGTTAGGCACGGGTAATATGCAGCGGCTGCATATGCTGCATGATAATTGTTTATAGATAAAATTGCATCAAGAGAATATTTTTTTAATGATTCATTAAAATATCTTTCCCCCTCTTTTTTTAACCTGACTTTTAATTTTTCAAATTCTCCTTTCCCTGTATTGTCAGAAACAATCCCTTCAAATATTTTTTGTCCATAAGGAGATCTATTTAAGCTATCTTGAAGATTGTAGTTTATGATATCTGAAATATTTTTGATATTCAAGTTGTCTTTGAAATAATTTGATAAATATTTTGGCAATTCATTTTTCATCTCAACATCCAAAATTTTTCTAAATCCTAAAAAATTAATTTTTGGTGGTTCAAATTCGATTATTATTCCGCCGGCTTTTTTAATATCCTCAATAGTTTTGATGTATAGTGAATCATTTAGTAAACTTTTAAACACTCCTAGTCTTTTGTCTTTCAAACTAGAATTTATGATTTCGTTGTAATTAATATTTATTTTATTTTTTGAATGACTGTCGTTTTGGTCAAATCCCATAATGCTATTAAAAACGATTGCATTATCAATAACATTTTTAGTCATAGGACCAGATGTATCTAAAGTATTTGATATTGGTATTATTCCTGTTCTGCTTACCAGTCCTATTGTAGGCTTTAATCCTACAATTGAATTAAGTGATGACGGTGAAAGAATAGATCCAGAAGTTTCAGACCCTAATGATACTGATGATAAATTTGCAGATATAGCTGCGCCACTCCCAGAACTCGACCCCCCAGATTCAAATTCTTTTCTCCCATATGGATTAAGAGTTTGTCCTCCAATTGCACTGTAGCCAAGAGGACATCCAACGCAAAAATAATAAGCCCACTCGCTTAAATTGGTTTTTCCTAAAATAACAGCCCCGCTTTCTTTCAGTTTTTTAACAACGAAAGAATCATCAGCAATATTATTTTTTAAAACTTCTGCTCCAGCTGTGGTTGGTAATCCGTCAAAATTGATGTTATCTTTTAAAAGAACTGGAATCCCGTGAAGTGAATATATAGACTCTGGTTTTATCTTATCCTTTTTTCTTGCTTCCAAAACTATATTTGGATTTAGTGAAATGATAGAATTTAAATAGGTATTCTTATTAAATTCAATTTTTTTTATTCTAAACAAATAAAATAAAACTAATTTTTCATAAGTTAATTTTCTCTGGATTATGTTTGTTTGAATTGAAGGAATATCCTTTTCAATTATAAGTGGTTTTAATTTTTCATAATCATCCTCAGAAAAATCTTTCAAATAATTGTCTAGTTCACTAAACCAAATATTTTTATCATTAAATTTAGATTGAATAAGTTTAAACTGCATTCTTTCTAATGAATGGGTTTTATTGTTGGTTATTTCAGGATTTTCGTCATATGGTATCCACTTTTTTTCACTAGAGTTGCATCCGCTCAAGAGTAAATAAAGAAATATTAATAAATGATTTTTCATTTGGTTAATTTATTGAACTAAAGTTATTTAAAATATTTATTTATTGTAAAATAACTTACATTTAAATAAAATAAGGATAAAATGAAGGTTCAAAAACAAATTGAAAATCTATTTTCAATAGTATTTTCTGAAAATGTTATAAAAAGAGTAGAAAAATACATTTTGTATTTAGCCTCTGTTGGATTTGTTATTCACCTTTCACTAATTTTTTTAAATAATTATAATTTAGTTGATTTATCAATTATAAATTCAAATTTACTTTCTAACCCAATCTCTGCCTTATACACACCATTTTCATTCATATTAGTTTACGAAGCTTTTTTATTAATTTATTACATTCCAAGGTCATTTACTACAGCAGTTGGAAAACAGTACGAAATAATTTCTTTAATTGTAATTCGTAAAATTTTTGGTGATATTCCTTTAATTGATTTGAAAGCAAACTGGATCGAAAACTCTAACAACCTTCAATTAATTTATGATTTATCCGGGATTTTAATAATATTCTTTCTTATATATTTATTCAGAAAAACAAAGGAAAACCTTCCAGTTAAATCTGTTTCTGAAAAATTAGATCGATTTATAGCTTCTAAAAAACTAGTCAGCGTAATACTACTTCCAATTTTAGTAGTTATTTGTTTAATTAGTTTGTTTTCGTGGTATAATGGTGTTTTTATTACTAATTCATTTGATGAAAATTTAAATTATTTATTTTTCAATGAATTCTTTACTTTATTAATATTAGTGGATGTGTTTATTTTGCTTCTTTCTTTTCAATATACAGAGAGATATAGTCAACTAATAAGAAATACTGGATTTATAATATCAACAATTCTGCTTAGACTTTCTTTTGCAGTTTCTGGATTAACAAGTATTCTTCTAATTATATCAGGGATTGTTTTTGGACTTTTAATTCTATTGATTTATAATGCCATTGAAAAAGAATAGAATTTTAAATTTTTTCTAAAATTTCTTCCATTTTCATTCCCCTAGACCCTTTTATTAGAATATTTTTTTCTTTTATTTTATTTTTTTTCATTTCATAAAACAGTTCATTTTTTGTTTTAAAAAAAAATAAATTATTATATTCTTTTTTTAATTTATAAAATTCATCTCCAACAAAATAAGCTTTGGATTGAGCTTTGTCTAATTTATTTATTACCATCTGATGTTCAGTCTTGGAAAACTTTCCAAGCTCGAACATATCTCCCAAAATAAAAATTTTCGATTCTGGGTATTTTAAAAAAGAATCAATCGCAAGTTCCATACTTGAGGGATTGGCATTGTAAGCATCTAAAATTATTTTCTTATTGTTTAATTCAATAATCTCAGACCTATTATTTTTTGGAATATAATTTTCAATAGCATCCTTAATTAATTTGATGTCCATTTTAAAATAAAGACCAATCGAAATAGCAGCTTGTATGTTGCTAAAATTATATGAACCTACTAGACGGGTATTAATTAAAGTATTTTTATAACTGAGTGAAATAAAACTTTTAGGAATTTCCAAATTAAAAACAAACTGAGCGTTATTATTTAAGCCAAAAGTTATGGAATTAGAGTCAATATATTTTTTTTGATTTTCATCATCAACATTAATTAATATTGGTTTATTATTTTTAAGTAACCAATTGTATAATTCCGATTTACCTTTAATAACTCCCTTAATTCCTCCAAAACCCTCCAAATGTGCTTTTCCAAAATTAGTTATGTAGCCAAAATCAGGATTTATCAAATTTGTTAAAAAATCAATTTCGCCAATGTGATTGGCCCCCATTTCAATAATTGCAAATTTTGAATTTTCTGTGATTCCAAGTAAAGCTAAAGGCACACCAATATGATTATTTAAATTTCCTTTAGTTGAGGTTGTTACGTAGTTTTTAGCTAAAACAGCTTTAATTAGTTCCTTAGTAGTTGTTTTTCCATTACTTCCAGTAATAGCGATAAACTTTGTATTATTTAGCTGTAACCTGTGATGTTTAGCTAGTTTTTGTAATGAACTTAAAACATTTTTTACTTTAATAAAATTAGGATTATTGATTGTTTCATCATCAATGACAGCATATTTCGCTCCTTTTTCAATAGCTTTTAACGCATATTGGTTTCCATCAAAATTATCTCCCTTCAAAGAGAAAAAAAGGTTTCCTTTAGAAATTGTTCTAGTATCAGTTGAAACACCCTTACATTTTAGAAAAACGTCGTATAGTTGACTAGTGGTCATTTTCTAAAAGTAGTGATTTTGTAGAAAATAGTATTGGTAGCGGAAGGTTACTATTAGATTGATTATCTTCTTTTAGGTTTTGAAGTTTCTCTTGATTCTCCCAAATATGACATTGCACATCTAAATCCAATAAAATTTGTTGTCATAGAACCAGGCAAGTGCCTTCTCTGGGCCGGATCTAAATAATAAGCTCTGTCTAGCCAAGAGCCTCCTTTATATACCCGAGCTTCATCGTCAATTAATGTAGTTCTTTCTTCTCCACCGTCATCCTCAGATGGAGCATTGTACATTCTTGAATAATCACCCTCAATGGTAAAGTTTCTCACAGAGTTTCTATCACCATCATTATAATTTCTATTGTCTCCTGTTGAGTAATTAACTCTGTCAATGTCTTCAGTCTTTACGACTTCTTCAAGAATAGATCCTGGTAAGAAATCATAACTCGCATTTTCTTCATCAATAGACGCCATTTTACCATCTTCACCAATTACATTTTGAGTGTATACATTTCCTCTGTAATAGTTAAAATCATTAGCCTCCTCGTCAATAATGGGTCTGTAGACGTCAGCAACCCACTCTGCAACATTTCCTGCCATTCCATATAACCCAAAATCATTAGGTGGGTAGGACCTCACATTGGTTGTAATTCCAGAGCCAGTTTCAGACCAACCAGCAATTCCACCATAATCACCATCGGAAAGTTTAAAATTAGCTAATTGATCACCAACATTTTTTTTCTTCCCTGATCTTGTGTATTCACCGTCCCATGGAAACTTTTTCTTTCCTCTGTATACATTTTCTTTTCTAATTTCACTTAATGCTAAAGCTGCATATTCCCACTCAGTTTCAGTTGGAAGTCTGTATTCAGGAAGTAAAACACCTTTTTCTCTAGTCGCATAATCAACTTTTTCTTCTCCATCTTCATTTGTTTCTTTTGCTTTGTCATCCGCAAGTTCGTTCATTTTTCCTCCGTAAGCACTTTTAGGATCTAGCAGATAGGCTTTGGTGTTGAAAGTATATCCATCAGAAATACTATCAGGAATAATAGCACCTTCTCTAAGATAACCTTTCATAACTAAAAGCTGTTCATTAACTCTATCAGTTCTCCATTTCGCAAAATTTGCAGCTTGCTTCCAATTAACACCAACAACTGGATGACCTTGAAAGGCAGGGTGTCTTAGATAATTATTAACCATATCCTCGTTGAATCCTAGAGGGTTTCTCCATACAAGGGTATCGGGAAGAGCAGCTTTATAAATTTCAGAAAAATTTTCTGCAAAAACAGTTTTCATCCAATATAAATACTCGCCATACATTTCATTAGTTACTTCAGTCTCATCAATAAAAAAGGATCTTACGTATTGTTGTGTTGCTGTATTGTTCCAGTCATGCATAACATTATCTTGTACATTGCCTTTTGTAAATGTTCCTCCTTCAATAAAAACCAAACCTGGACCAGCTGGCTGGCCCTTGTAGTCTTTCGCACTTTTAAACCCTCCATCTTTAGAATTAATATTCCATCCAGTAGCTTGAGAACTATTTTTTCCGCCTTTAATTGAATTTTTATTACATCCCACTATCAAAATAATAGCAAACATAAACAACGGAAATTTTAAAAATTTATAACTTTTAATATGATTGTACATGCGTAACTTATATAGTTTAAACTTGCAAGATAGCAAATAGTTTAAAAAAAATAATTTTTTTAATTAAAACAACTTAAAATAATATTTATATATATTTAACGTTTATCTAAAATATGAATAAAAACAACCTTTTTTTACTTTTCTTAGTATTTGTATTTCAACTTAACTTTTCCCAGGACAGAAGGGTGATTACTACTGCGGTCCCGTTCCTAATGATTTCTGCTGATGCTAGGGCATCTGGTTTAGGCGAGCAGGGTGTGGCAACTACCCCGGACGCTTTTTCACAGCACTGGAATCCCTCTAAATATGTATTTTCTGAAAATTTAAGTGGAGTAGGAGTAAGTTACACACCCTACTTAAGCAAATTAGTTAGTGATGTTTTTTTAGCAAATATTAACTATTTTAATGTAATTGATCAAAGGAGTGCCTGGTCAGCAAGTTTTAAATACTTTAGTTTAGGAGACATAGATATTATTCAAAACCCTCAAGATATACCATTATTAGAAAATCCAAACGAATTTACTTTAGACGCTTCATATTCATTAAAATTAAGTGAATATTTTTCAATGGCCGTTACGGGTAGGTTTTTAATGTCTGATGTAAAACTTCAATCCGTTGATTCTAACTCCGATTCAGCTAGTTCGTTTGCCGTTGACATTTCTGGGTTTTATCAGTCTGAAGAAAAAATTTATAATAATTTTAATGGAATTTGGAGATTAGGCTTCAATCTATCTAACATAGGTCCTAGAATGAAATACGAAGAATTAGGTAAAGAAAACTTTATTCCTACGAATCTTAAATTGGGTTCTGCATTTGACTTTATTTTAGATTCATCAAATAAACTTTCTTTGAATTTAGAGTTGAACAAATTATTAGTTCCTTCACCAAGTGTTCCTATTTATAACTCTAATGATGAAATTATAGGTTACAATCAAGCAGATGTAAATTTCCTATCGGGAATTTTTAAATCTTTTGGAGATGCACCTGATGGTTTTAGTGAAGAATTAAAAGAATTTACTCTTGCTTTTGGAATGGAGTATCTTTATAATGATTCATTTGCAATAAGAGCGGGGTATTTTAATGAAAATGAGAACAAGGGAGCTAGAAAATATTTAACTTTTGGAACTGGTTTTAAGATTAATGAAATAAAACTAGATCTTTCATATCTGTTGTCAACCTCAAGTGTTATTAGTCCTCTTGAGAACACACTAAGGTTTTCATTTACCTATAATTTTTATTAAATATATTGTCATTAATATTTTAAACAATTGTTAAGAAATATTAACTTTACAGATTGAATAGTTTTTATAAATTTTAAAGATTTTTAATGAAGGAGGTAACAAAAGAGACTTATTTAAAGTGGTATGAGGACATGCTTTTTTGGAGAAAATTTGAAGATAAATTAGCTGCAGTATACATTCAACAAAAAGTTAGAGGGTTCTTACATTTATACAATGGTCAAGAAGCTGTTTTAGCAGGTGCTCTGCATGTTATGGATCTTTCAAAAGACAGAATGATTACTGCTTATCGAAATCATGTCATGCCAATTGGAATGGGTGTAGACCCAAAAAGAGTTATGGCTGAATTATATGGAAAATCAACTGGAACATCGATGGGCCTGGGAGGCTCAATGCATATTTTTTCAAAGGAACATAGGTTTCACGGGGGCCACGGAATTGTAGGAGGTCAAATTCCTTTGGGAGCTGGAATGGCCTTTGGAGATAAATATTTTAATAGGGGAGCGGTAACTTTATGTTTTATGGGTGATGGTGCAGTAAGACAGGGTTCATTACATGAAACATTAAACTTAGCTATGCTGTGGAAATTACCTGTCGTTTTTGTTGTAGAAAATAATGGCTATGCAATGGGCACCTCTGTTGAAAGAACTTCCAGTCATACTGATATTTGGAAGCTTGGTCTTGGTTATGAAATGCCTTGTGGGCCTGTGGATGGAATGGATCCTATAAAAGCGGCAGCAGCATTAGATGAAGCAATAAAAAGAGCAAGAAATGATGAAGGTCCAACTTTTTTAGAAATGAAAACATACAGATATCGTGGACATTCTATGTCTGATGCTCAACAATATAGGACTAAGGATGAAGTTAATGAATACCGTAAAATTGATCCAATATCTCAAGTAAAAAAAGTGATTTTAGAAAATGATTTTGCAACCGAACAAGAGATCTCTAATATTGATCGGTTAGTAAAAGAAAGAGTTTTAGAATGTGAAAAATTTGCGGAAGATTCACCCTACCCTGAAAAGAATGTAATGTATGACGCTGTATACGAAGAAGAAAATTATAACTTTATATCACATAAATTAAAATAATGGCTCAGATAATTAATATGCCTAGATTAAGCGATACCATGGAAGAGGGAGTTGTCGCTAAGTGGCTTGTAGGTATTGGGGATGAAGTAAAAGAAGGAGATATATTAGCTGAAATTGAAACAGATAAAGCTACAATGGAGTTTGAATCATTTTATGAAGGAACCTTACTTCACATAGGAATTAATGAAGGTCAAACAGCAGCAGTTGACACCTTACTTGCGATAGTTGGAGAAAAAGATGAGGACATAACAGCAATAGTAAATGGTGACACAAATACTGATGGTCAATTAGATTTAGTTGATCAAATAAATGAAACCGAAAAAACTGAAAACAAACCTAAAGTTTCTTCCGATATAAGTTCGGAATCTAATGATTTTCAAATTATAAAAATGCCAAGATTAAGTGATACCATGGAAGAGGGGACTGTTTCGTCTTGGCTTGTAGGTGTTGGTGATGAAGTAAAAGAGGGAGATATTTTGGCTGAGATTGAAACAGATAAAGCAACAATGGAGTTCGAGTCGTTTTATGAAGGTACTCTGCTTTATATTGGGATAAATGAAGGTCAAACTGCAGTAGTTGATAGCTTACTCGCAATTGTTGGGGATAAAAATGCTGATTTTAATTCTGCTATTGAAAATTTTGAAAAAGTATCTAGTGATGATGTCGTCTCTGATGAAGAAAACGAGATTCCAACGGATATTAATGAAGATTACTCATCTAAAAATGTGGATACATCTAGCTCAAATAGTAGAATATTAGCCTCCCCTTTAGCAAAAAAAATAGCATCTGAAAAAAATATTGATTTATCAACTGTTCAAGGTTCTGGTGACAATGGTAGAATAACAAAAGTTGATGTTGAAAATTATAAAGTAAAAGAAAAGGAAATTTCTGAATTGGTTGATAATAGAGTATCTCAATCAGTTTCTGCCACCCAAAAGAGTATCGAAGGTACTGAGAGTTTTGAGGAAATAGAAAATTCTCAAATGAGAAAAGCTATAGCTAGAAGATTAAAAGAATCTAAATTTTCAGCACCTCACTATTATTTAAATATAGAGTGCGATATGGACAACGCAATCACATTTAGAAAGCAATATAATACATTGCCAAATACCAAAATATCTTTTAATGATATCATGGTTAAAGCCTGTGCTATTGCACTTAAACAGCATCCTAAAGTAAATTCTCAATGGTTTGAGGATAAAATGAGACTTAATAATCACGTACATATTGGAGTTGCTGTTGGTGTGACTGACGGTTTAGTAGTTCCAGTTATACGATTTGCTAACGAGAAATCTTTAACAAAAATAGGTTCTGAGGTTAAAGACTTTGCTTCAAAATCTAAAGATAAAAAATTGAGTCCAAACGATATGGAAGGTAGTACTTTCACTGTTTCTAACCTGGGCATGTTTGGTATCAGTGATTTCACTTCAATTATCAATCAGCCAAATTCAGCAATTCTCTCAGTCGGAAGTATTGTTCAAAAACCTGTTGTTAAAGAAAATAAAATAGAAATTGGTAATATTATGAAATTGACATTAGCATGTGATCATAGATCAGTTGATGGAGTCACTGGATCTTTATTTTTAGAAACTTTGAAGGGTTTTATTGAAAATCCTGTTACAATGTTAGTTTAATCTTAACTTTTACCTTAATGAAAAATGTTCTAATTACTGGGTCAAGCAGAGGAATAGGTCTTGAATTGGTTAAACTTTTTCAAAATAAGGGATATAATGTAATTGCCCTTTCTAGAAACATAAAACCAACCAATAATTTAAAATTAAACAATGTAACGTCATTTCCTTTAGATATATCCTCAAAAAAGTCTATTAGTGAAGCGTTAAATTTAGTTTATAAAGAATACAAGACAATAGATATTTTAATAAATAATGCAGGAAAATTAATAAACAAACCATTCAATAAAACTACATTTCAAGATTTTCAGGATGTTTATAATGTAAATTTATTTGGTGTAGCCGAGCTAATAAGACAATTAATTCCAAGTTTTAAAAAATCTAGTCATATTGTAAATATTAGTAGTGTGGGAGGGATATCGGGATCTAGTAAATTTTCTGGTTTGTCTGCTTATTCGAGTAGTAAAGGTGCTCTAAACATACTAACTGAGGTTTTGGCAGAGGAGTTTAAAGATAAAGGTATTTGCTTTAATACTCTTGCCTTAGGAGCTGTTCAAACAGAAATGTTAGAGGAAGCTTTTCCAGGTTATAAAGCTAATGTTTCGCCCTCCGAAATGGCTAATTTAATTTATAAATTTTCTGTTGATGGTTATAAATTTTTTAATGGAAAAATTATACCAGTTTCTATCTCAAATCCATGATTAAAAATGAAGTATTAAATTATATACCAAAATTATCAGTTAATCTTGTTAAAAATTTAATTAAAGAAGAAAATTTAACAATTAAAATTGTTAAAATAAGAAAGACTAAGCATGGAGATTTTAAAAAATTTGTAAACGGATCGAGTCAAATTACCCTTAATCTTACTGAAAATAAATACAGATTTTTGATTACATTGATACACGAACTAGCTCATTTTAGAGTTAACAAAAATTCAAATTCTAAGATAGCTCCTCATGGAAGTGATTGGAAAAATACTTACAAATTATTAATGCTGCCTTTTTTAAATAATTCAATTTTTCCTGATAACATACTTTCAAAATTAGCTAAGCATATGAAAAATCCCTCTGCAACAACTGATTCAGATATTGACTTGGTAATTTCACTTAGCAAATATGATAAGCATAATGATTCTGTTTTTTTATTTGATGTTATGAGCGAAAGCTTATTTGAGTTTAATAATCAAATTTATAAGAAAATAGGTAAATTAAGAAAAAGATATATTTGTAAGGATATTATTAAAAATAAAAAATATTTATTTTCACCTGTAGCTAGAGTTAAAAAAATTTGAAATGAAAAAAATTGCTGTCAGTGGATACTTTGATCCAGTTCATGTGGGTCACCTAGAATATTTAAAACTAGCCAAAAAACTTGGTGATAAGCTGGTTGTAATTGTTAACAATAATCATCAATGTGTTTTGAAAAAAGGAAAACCCTTTATGGATGAGTCAGACAGAGTCGAAATAGTTAAATGTTTAAAAATGGTGGATGAAGTTTTTTTATCAGTTGATAAAGACAAAACAGTTTGTAAATCTCTTGAAGCCATAAAACCTGATATTTTTGCCAATGGCGGAGACAGATCCACAGGAGAAGTTCCAGAATCTTTCATTTGTAAAAAATATAATATTAAAATGATTGTTGGTTTAGGAGAAAAAATAAGAAGTTCATCAGATTTAACTGTGTTAAAGCAAAAATAATAATGGAATCTAAGTTTAATTTTTCAGAGGATGATAATCTTAAAAATCATCCAATTGATGAAAAAAAATCATATGGTATTTTAGGATTTATGTATTCTTTTTTAAAAGAAACATTAGATTTTAGTCATAACACTGATAAAGAATCAACATTAACATCTATTAAAGATGATATTTCTATTAAAGGAGCTACTGCTTGGATTTTAATTTGTTCTATTTTTGTTGCTTCTGTCGGTCTTAATGCGAATTCGATCCCTGTTGTTATCGGAGCCATGTTAATTTCGCCTCTTATGGGTCCTATTTTAGGCTTTGGGATGTCAATAGCAATCAATGATTTAGAAACCCTCAAAAAATCCTTGTTAAATTTTATAATTATGGTTGT
>JAQWJH010000107.1 GCA_029248455.1 Flavobacteriaceae bacterium | reverse complement strand
AATATGTCTGCTAGAAAATTTATCCATATTAACCTTTGTATTTAAAAATTCAAAAATAATTAAATAGTGATTAAAAGTTGTATTATTTTGTTAAATAAATAAGAAAGTTTTTAACCTAAAAACATAAATTATCAACACTTTTCTATTTTTGTAAATATGAAAATGTTGTATTCATTTTTTGACTTTTACGTCAAATCAAGTATTCACCTTTCTATTTCTGTTTTAGCACTAACTGTAATTACTTATCTAAGATTGAAAATAGAATTTAGTCCACTTATACTTTTCATAATATTTAATTCTACTATTATAACTTATAATTTCATAAAATTTGCTTCCACTTTACCTTATTATTTTTTTGTAAATAATGTTTCAATTAAGAAAATACAATACTTAAGTTTTTTCTCAGGAATTCTATTGTTTATTTCTCTTTTTTTCGCAACTATGTCAACTATCTTATTAGGATTATTTATATCTTTTTTTTGTTTTATTTATGTAATTCCTTTTAATCGAACTAAAACTAATATTAGAAACTACAGCCGAATTAAAATATATATAGTGGCATTTTGTTGGTCAGCAGTTACCGTTCTTTTTCCATTATTAAGTGAAATTGAGATAGATTTTATCACTTCATTTTTATTGTTTATTCAAAGATTTTTATTTGTGATTGTATGTACAATTCCTTTTGAAATAAGAGATCTGAAGTTTGATTCTTTGAAACTAAAAACTATGCCACAGGTTTTTGGAATTAAAAAAACTAAAAGTATAGCATTTGTTTTATTGCTAGTGTTTTTGTTTTTGAGTTTTGTAATTAATCTAAATAAGATTAATTATATAATTTCGGATTTATTGATTGCTATAATTATTGGTTATTTTGTTGTGGTTTGTAAGAAAAATCAAACAAAATATTTTTCCAGTTTTTGGGTAGAATCTGTACCTATTTTTTGGCTGCTAATTGTGATGCTAATCAACTACTTTTTAGAATCCTTTATTACTTTATCTTTCATATCCGATTTATAATCAATTATCTTATTTTGAATTTCAACCAAACTAATTCCTATAATTTTTGCTGCAAGTATCCCTGCATTTTTAGCACCATTTAAAGCCACTGTTGCTACAGGAACACCACCTGGCATTTGAAGAATAGATAAAACCGAATCCCAACCATCGATTGAGTTTCTAGACTTGATAGGCACTCCAATAACAGGCAGTGGAGTTAAGGAAGCTATCATTCCAGGAAGATGAGCTGCTCCACCTGCCCCGGCAATAATAACTGAAATTCCTCTTTTGTGTGCATTTTTTCCGTATTCCATCATTTTATCAGGCGTTCTGTGCGCAGATACAATATCAACCTCATTAGATATTCCAAAATCTTCTAATATGTTTACAGCTTCTTGCATAATAGGAAGATCTGATTTACTTCCCATAATAATACCAACTTTTGCCATAACTATTTTGTTTTAACTTTAATTAAATTTTTTACTGACTTGGCTTTTTTTAAACCATTTTTTAAATTTTCATCCGTAACTGTTACATGCCCCATTTTTCTGTTAGGTTTAGTATTTGATTTTCCATATATATGAACAGAAACATTACTTTGTTCCATAGCTTTTTCAATACCCTGGTAGATAACCGGTCCAGAATAACCTTTTTCACCAACTAAATTAACCATAATTGCATTATTATTGGATTTACAGCTTCCTAACTTTAAATTTAAAATAGAATTTATGTGTTGTTGAAATTGAGAATTTTCACAAGCTTCTATTGAATAGTGCGCACTATTGTGTGGTCTTGGCGCTACTTCATTAATTAAAATTTTATTGTCTTTTGTCAAAAACATTTCAATTGCTAAAAGACCAACGTGTTTGAATGATTTCGAAACTTTCATTGCTAGTGCATTAGCTAAATCTTTTATTTCTCTATTTACTTGAGCAGGACAAACAACATATTCAACTTGGTTAGATTCCTTGTTGAAATCCATTTGAACAAGAGGAAATATTTGAATATCTCCAGAGTAATTTCTTACAATTGTCGTTGCTAGTTCTTTTTCAAATGGTATGAACTCTTCAATAATACACTCTTCATTAGGAAGATTATCAATTTGTTCTATCGACTTAATTATCTCCACACCGTATCCATCATAACCAAATTTTGTTTTTTTCCAAACACATGGAAAAGAAATCTGATTTTTATGTAAAGAGTTTTTAAAATCTTTTGGAGATTTAAAATAATAAAAATCTGATGTAGGAATATTATTGTCAATAAAAAATTGTTTTTGAAGATTTTTATTTTGAATAATTTTTAGAGTTTTAGAGGTTGGATATACTTTTGTTCCTTCTGATTCCAATTTTTCTAATGCTTCTATGTTTACGTGTTCAATTTCAAAAGTGACTAAATCACACTTTTTTCCAAATTGATAAACAGCGTCGAAATCCATTAAATTACCAATTTCAAATTCATTACAAAGGTTTTTGCAAGGCGAATCTTCACTAGGGTCAAGAATATTTGTTTTAATACTTAATCTTGACGTTACTTGTAATAACATTTTTCCAAGTTGACCACCACCAAGTATTCCTAATTTAAAATCTGAAGAAAAATAATTCATAAAAATTATTTTAGCAAAAATACATTAAAAATGTAATCAAGTATAAAATAATTTAACTATTGATTTTGGGTATATTTGTGAAATTATTTAACAAGATTATGGTAAATTTAATTTTATTTGGAAAACCTGGTTCGGGAAAGGGAACTCAAGCCGAATTTGTAAAGAATAAATATGGTTTAGTTCATATTTCAACAGGCGATGTGTTTAGGTATAATATATCAAAACAAACAGAACTTGGTTTACTAGCAAAATCCTACATGGAAAAAGGGGATTTAGTTCCCGACAATGTTACTATTAAAATGTTAGAGGCTGAGGTTAATAAGTCTCCAAATGCTAATGGATTTATCTTTGATGGATTTCCAAGAACAACCCATCAAGCTGAGATTTTAGATGATTTTTTAAAAAAGAAAGAACTAAGTATAACCATGACTATTGCCTTAGAGGTTGATGAAGCTATTTTGATTGAAAGATTAATTAATAGAGGAAAAGAAAGCGGGAGAATTGATGATCAGGATAAATCAAAAATTAAAAATAGATTTGATGAGTATAACAACAAAACATCTCAATTAATTAAATATTATAAAAATCAAAATAAATTTTATAGTGTTGAAGGTACGGGTGAAATTGAACAAATAACTCAAAGAATATATAATCTTATAGACTCAAAAGAATAATGACTGAGGGTAATTTTGTTGACTATGTCAAGGTAAATATATATTCTGGAAATGGTGGAAAAGGTTCTGCTCATTTTAGAAGAGAAAAATACATTACAAAAGGTGGTCCTGATGGTGGAAATGGGGGTAGAGGAGGGCATGTAATAGTCGTCACAGATAAGTCTTTGTGGACATTACATCATTTTAAATATCAAAGGCATTTCAAATCTGAACATGGAGGTGATGGTAGTGGTAGTAGAAGTTCTGGAGCCGATGGTAAAGATGTTTACATTAGAGTTCCACTAGGAACAGTTATAAAGAACTCAGAAACAAGTAAAATCATTCATGAAACAACAGAAGATGGAGAGGAAACAATAATTTTGGAAGGAGGAATGGGGGGTCTTGGAAATTGGAATTTTAAAAGCTCAACAAATCAGGCTCCCAGATATTCTCAGCCAGGAATAAAAGGAAAAGAATTACAGATTACCCTAGAATTAAAAATTTTAGCTGATGTAGGTTTAGTTGGTTTTCCAAATGTTGGTAAATCTACTTTGTTAAAGACCATTACATCTGCTAAACCAAAAATTGGTGATTATGAATTTACTACTTTAAAACCTAATTTGGGTATAGTAGAGTACAGAGATTTCAAATCTTTTGTAATGGCAGATATCCCTGGAATTATTGAAGGAGCATCGAAAGGAAAGGGGCTGGGACACTATTTTTTAAGGCACATTGAAAGAAATTCCGTTCTTTTATTTCTCATTTCTAGTCAATCTGAAAAAATTGTTGATCAATACAATATTTTGTTAAATGAATTAAAACAGTATAATCCTGAACTTTTAGATAAACAGAGAATAATCGCTATTTCTAAATCTGATTTGATTGATAAAAAAAGAAAGGATAAAATAAGTGATGAAATTCATAAAAACATTGAAAACATTTCATTCAATTTCATATCATCAGTTTCAAACTTTGGATTAAAAGAACTGAAAGACAGTTTATGGAAAGTTTTAAATGACTGACCTTTTTTTAACTTTAATAAATAAAATTTAAGATGAAAGTTCATTTTATTTCTATTGGTGGAAGTGCTATGCATAATTTAGCAATCGCACTACATCAAAAAGGTTACAAGGTTTCGGGTAGTGACGACAATATTTTTGAACCATCAAAATCAAGATTAGCAAAACATGGTTTATTGCCTGAAACATTTGGATGGTTTTCCTCCAATATTTCATCAGATTTAGATTTTGTTATTTTGGGTATGCACGCAAAGGCTAATAACCCAGAACTATTAGAAGCTAAATCAAAAAACATCAGAATACTTTCATATCCCGAATTTATTTTTGAAATGTCCAAAAATAAAACCAGAGTTGTAATTGGCGGAAGTCATGGTAAGACATCAATTACTGCCATGATTTTACATGTTTTAAATGATAATGATAGAAAAATTGATTACATGGTTGGTGCCCAACTTGAAGGATTTGATACAATGGTAAATTTATCTGAAGAAAATGATTTTATTTTATTAGAGGGTGATGAATATTTATCTTCACCCATTGACAGAAGGCCAAAGTTCCACCTTTACAAGCCCAATATTGCTCTTTTGAGTGGTATTTCTTGGGACCATATAAATGTTTTCCCTAGTGAAGAAAATTATATTCATCAATTTGAAACATTCTTAGATACAATTGTTCAAGGTGGCGTATTGGTATACAATAAATTGGATAAAGAAGTCGAGAAAATAACACAGGATTGTGAGAAATCTATTAGAAAATTAGCATATTCTATCCCTGAACACATAATTAAAAATGGTATTACTTTTTTAATCACTGATGAAGGTGAAATTCCTTTGAATATTTTTGGTGATCATAATTTGAGTAATCTGGCTGGGGCAAAATTAGTATGTCAATTAATGGGAGTTCAAGAGGAAGACTTTTATAATTCTATAATTCCTTTTAAAGGGGCAGATAAAAGATTAGAGCCTCTACTTGAAATGGATGACCGACTTATTTTCAAAGATTTTGCACATTCTCCAAGTAAAGTATTAGCTACAACAGATGCTTTAAAAAAACAATTTCAAGACAGAAAACTTATTGCAATACTAGAATTACATACTTTTAGTAGCCTTAACAAAGATTTCATTAACCATTATAAGGGTACGTTAAAAAGTGCGGATATAGCTCTTTTGTTTTATGATCCAAAAGTCGTTATCAAAAAGGGTTTAAGTGAGATTAATGATCAAGTTATCAAACTGGCCTTTAATGATAATAATTTAAAAGTTTTTTCAAATCCAAATGAACTTAATGAATTTTTACTGAGCCAATCTTATGCTAATTCTAATCTGCTTTTTATGAGCTCTGGAAATTATGCTTCATTAGATTTGGATAATTTAATAAAAAAAATAAGTTCCAGTTAATGATTGTTGTTTATACAAATAAAATAACACCTAGAATTAGATATATTTTCAAACATATATTCACATACCACTTGGGTATTCCAATAGAATTTACCTCAGACATCATTTTTTTTAAAGAACACCAATCATATAAAATTAGTTATCATGATAGTCAAATTGACGATGAGTTTTATATTAATCCCTCTGAAATTCTATTGTCTCATAAAATTGAGGATATCGAAATTGAAGTGAACATCTGGGATGGATTACCTACATTTTTTGCAAATAAAGACAATCCTTTTTTTCAATTTGATATTTTTGGCGCTAGTTTTTATTTGATTAGTCGCTATGAAGAATATCTGTTGCACTTAAAAGATGATTTTGGCCGTTTTGACCCCTCTTCAAGCTTGGCATATAAAAATAGATTTTTAAATAAGCCAGTCGTTGATTTTTGGATTAAACGGTTTAAGGAAAGTTTAACTAGTTTTTATCCCAATTTACAATTCAAAAAAAAATCATTTGAGCTTAACAGTTGCCTAGAAGTTCCCTGCGCATTTGATTTTAAAGGGAAGGGACTTATTAGAACTATTGGAGGGTTTTCTAGAGATATATTGAGATTAGATGTTTATAGAATTTATAGAAGAATTTCGGTTTTGTTAAATTTAAAAAAAGATCCTTTAGATAATTATTCAGATTGGATTGATTTAAATAATAGTAATGGAATTAAAACGACGGTATTTTTTTTAATTTCAAACTTCTCTAGGTTTGATAGAAATTTAAGTATTTATTCTAAAAATTTCATTGAAAAAATTAAAGATATTTCAGATTTCTGTGAAGTTTCACTTCTTTCTTCTTTTTCGTCTTTAAAAAACGAAAAATTACTTAAAAATGAAAAAAAGAAGTTACAATCAATTATTCACAGACCCATACTAAAAGTGAGACAAAACCTTGTAAAAATTGATTTCCCATCAACTTACAGAAATTTTGCAAGATTGGGCTTTAATCAAGATTATAGCCTTCATTATAATGATTTACCAGGATTTAGGGCAAGTACCACTAATCCATTTTATTTTTTTGATTTAGAAAACGAAATTGAAACTAAACTTCAAATATGTCCCGTTTGTATTACTGATAGAGTTTTAAAAATATATAAAAAACCAATTGTAGCAAGACAAGTAATTGAAGAGATGACAAGATATGTAAAGGAAGTAGATGGTATAATGACTTTAGTCTTGAATAATTCTATTAATAGCGATTATTCTACTAATTTTAAGTG
>JAQWJH010000016.1 GCA_029248455.1 Flavobacteriaceae bacterium | reverse complement strand
ATTTTTATTTGTAGATAAGGGTGTTTTTTTAATATTTGAGAATAAGCAATCTGCTATAACTAAAGGTCAGTTTGCTGCTTTGTACAATGGTCAAGAATTAGTAGGCTCAGGTGTTATAAGCTGATAATAAAATTTAAAAATTAATTTCAATTTGATTTTTTATTAAATCTTCAAAACTTTCTCTTTTACGAATTTCAGTAAATTCATTGTTGTAGAACAAAATCTCAGAGGGTTTGTACCTAGAATTGTAATTGCTTGCCATTGAGAAACAATAGGCGCCCGCATTTTTAAAACACAGAATATCACCCTCAGAAATCATTGAAATCCGTCTGTTAGTAGCAAATGTATCAGTTTCGCAAATATACCCAACAATTGAATAGAAACGTTCAGAGTCATCAGGATTTGAAATATTTTCTATGTAATGATTTGATCCATACATCATAGGTCTAACAAAGTGATTAAATCCTGAATCTATTTGGGCAAAAACAGTAGATGTTGTTTGTTTTATTGAGTTTACTGAACAAAGAAAGTTTCCTGCTTCGCTAACTAAAAATTTTCCGGGTTCAAACGTTAATGTTAGTTCTTTACCATAATCATAACAAAATTCATTAAACCTTTTAGAAAGCTTAGAGCCAAGCTCTTCAATGTTTGTTTCATTGTCACCTGGGGAGTAAGGAACTTTAAAGCCACTTCCAAAATCGATAAATTCTAAATTTTCAAATTTTGATGCTGTTTCAAATAAAATTTCTGCAGCATGAATAAATACTTCAATATCTAAAATATCGCTCCCAGTATGCATGTGAATTCCATTGACATTTATGTTAGTGTTTTTTACAATTCGAAGTAACAGTGGAATTTGATGAATGCTTATTCCAAATTTAGAATCTATATGGCCAACTGAAATTTTGTTATTTCCACCAGCCATAACATGGGGATTGATTCTTATGCAAACAGGAATTTTAGAATGTGTACTTCCAAATTGTTCGAGCATATTAAGATTATCAATATTTATATTGACACCCATTTTAGAAACTTTTATAATTTCTTTGATAGATACACCATTTGGGGTATAAATAATCTTTTCAGGGGAGAAACCTGCTTTAATACCCAATAACACCTCCTGAATTGACACTGTATCAATTCCTGCTCCCAAATAATTTATGTATTTCAAAATTGATAAATTAGACAAAGCTTTTACAGCATAATTTATTTTGAGATTTTTTACTGTTTTGAAAGAGTTTATAAGTCTATCGTATTGTTTTTTTATTTTTGAGGCATCATATACATAACATGGAGTACCAAATTTATCTGCAGCTTTTAAAAGATCTTGATATTTCATTTTTCAAATCTAGTTAATGCAAGTATAATAATATAAAAAAATGTTTTATTTAAATAAATAAAACATTTTGTTATAATTATAACATTATTAAAAATCCATCTAACCCTAAATTCACTTTTTCTTTCTTACTTTAGCTATTCAATTTTTTATTATGAATTTACACGAATATCAGGGAAAAAATATTTTGGCCGAACATGGTGTCAATATTCAAAGAGGTTATGTTATTTCAGACAAGAAAGATACTATGAAAATTGCTGATCAACTTGTGGAGGAAACTGGCACTAAATGGTTTGTTGTAAAGGCACAAATTCATGCTGGTGGTAGAGGAAAAGGCGGTGGTGTTAAGCTTGCGAAGAATTCTATGGAGCTTGAAAATATAGTTTCTAATATACTTGGTATGTATTTAATAACACCACAAACTTCAAAGGAAGGTAAACTGGTAAATAAAGTATTAATAACCGAGGATGTTTATTATCCTGGAGAGACTGAACCAGAAGAATTTTATATATCAATTTTGTTAAATAGAAAAACAGGAAAAAATATGATAATGTATTCTACCGAGGGTGGTATGGATATAGAGTCTGTAGCTGAAAAAACACCTGAGCTTATTTTTTATGAGGATATCGATCCGTTGTTGGGAATTTTACCTTTTCAGTCCAGAAAAATTGCCTTCAATCTAGGTTTGTCTGGAAAAGCTTATAAAGAAATGATAAAGTTTATTACTTTACTTTATAAATCATATGTTTACTCTGATTCTTCCTTATTTGAAATTAATCCAGTTTTAAAGACTTCAGACGAAAAAATTATGGCTGTTGACGCAAAAGTTACCTTAGACGATAATGCTTTGTTTAGACACAAAAATTATGAATCGTGGAGGGATTTGAAAGAGGAAAATCCAGTTGAAATTGAAGCTAGAGAAGTTGGTTTAAATTATGTTGATTTGGACGGTAATGTTGGTTGTATGGTAAATGGTGCAGGTCTGGCAATGGCTACAATGGATTTAATTAAGCAATCTGGAGGTGAACCAGCCAACTTTTTAGATGTTGGAGGAACCGCTGATGCAGAAAGAGTTGAAACTGCTTTTAGGTTGATATTGAAAGACGAAAATGTTAAAGCTATTTTAGTGAATATTTTTGGTGGTATAGTCCGTTGTGACAGAGTAGCTAATGGAATTGTTGCCGCTTATAAAAATATGGGAAATACAATTAATATACCAATAATTGTAAGGCTTCAGGGAACTAACTCAGAAATTGCTAAAGACATTATTGATAATTGCGGATTTAAGGTTTATAGCGCTATTGAGTTTCAAGAAGCAGCCAATAAAATACAGGAATTAATTGAATAAAGACATTTTGTCATTAATTTTCTTTAATAAAGTGCCGTTTTGTCATATACTTTTATTTGGTACTCATTTTGTAATATTCAAATTGTTAAAAATTTGTTTAATTTAAAATATACATTATGAACTTAATTAAAAAACAATCATCTTTTTTGCCTTTTATTTTTGATGAATTCTTTAAAAATAATTGGAATATAAACACTCCTTTGAATTCTTTTCATGAACCCTCTTATAATGTGAAAGAGAATGATAAAGAATTTGTTTTGGAAATCATTGCCCCAGGGAAAAGTAATGATGACTTTAAAGTTGAAATAGACAATAGATTATTATCTATTACTATGACTAATAATATTCAAGAATCTGATTATAATTATAATTTAAAGGAGTTTGAATTTCTGTCTTTTGAAAAATCTTTTGAATTACCTCAAACTATTGAAATAGACAAAGTTAAATCTACTTATAATAGTGGTATTCTTTCAATTAATTTACCGAAAAAAAAGGAATTTCAAAATCCCATTAAAAAAATAATCAACGTTAAATAATTGTAATTAAAGGGAAGATGACAATCTTCCCTTTTTATTTTTTTAATAATTTTATAATATCTCTAATTCTAGCTGCCTCAATAAAATCTAAAGATTTGGCAACTTTTTCCATTTCGGTTCTGTATTTTCTTATTCGTTTTTCTTTATCAACTTTGGAAAGATTTTTAAAATCTTCGTTTACAACGCTATCTTTCAATTCAGGTTTTTTATAATCTTCTTTTATAAAAACATCATTTATTCCTTTATTTAGTGGAGATGGAGTAATTTTAAATTGTTTATTATGAAGTTTTTGTTTGTTTCGTCTGTAAGCTGTTTCATCTATAGTTTTTTGCATACTTTTAGTTATTCGATTAGCATACATTATCGCTTTTCCATTAATATTCCTAGCTGCTCTTCCGATTGTTTGAGTTAGAGATCTGTGACTTCTTAAAAAGCCTTCTTTATCTGCATCCAAGATTATTACTAATGAAACCTCAGGTAAATCTAAACCCTCTCTCAACAGATTTACACCAACAAGAACATCAAACAACCCTTTTCTTAAACCCTGCATAATTTCGACTCTTTCTAATGTATCAATATCACTATGAATGTACCTGCATCTAATATCAATTCTACTTAAAAATTTAACTAATTCTTCGGCCATTCTTTTTGTCAGAGTAGTTATTAAGATTCTTTCGTTTTTTTCTATGATTTCTTGAACTTCATTTATCAAATCATCTATTTGATTATCGCTAGGTCTTATTTCTATTTTTGGGTCAAGAAGACCTGTTGGTCTTAAAATTTGTTCTACAAAAATTCCCTCTGTTTTAGATAATTCATAATCTGACGGAGTAGCACTAACATAAATAACTTGATTTTGGACAAATTCAAATTCTTCATATTTCAAAGGTCTATTGTCCATTGCTGCTGGAAGACGAAATCCATAATCAACTAAATTTTCTTTTCTACTTCTATCACCACCATACATAGCGTGAACCTGAGATAATGTAACATGACTTTCATCAACAATCATTAAATAATCTTCCGGAAAGTAGTCGAGTAAACAAAATGGTCTTGTTCCCGGCTTCCTTCCGTCAATATATCTAGAGTAGTTTTCAATTCCCGAGCAATAGCCCAACTCGGCAATCATTTCTAAATCAAAATTTGTCCTTTCTTCCAATCTTTTTGCTTCTAAATGTTTTCCTATTTCTTTAAAGTAAGTCACCTGATTTAACAGATCTATTTTAATCTCATTCATTGCATTTTGAAGAACATCTGGCGAAGTAGCAAACATATTTGCTGGATAAATAAATAATTTTTCCAATTTTTCTAATGACTTTTTCGAAATAGGATCGATTATTTCAATTTCTTCAATTTCATCTCCGAAAAAGTGAATCTTAAAAGCATGATCTGCGTAACTTGGAAAAATATCTACAATATCCCCCGAAACTTTAAAAGACCCGCTTGTTAATTCTAAATTGGATCTCGAATAAAGGCTTTGAACAAGTTTGTGTAAAAATTTTGTTCGAGATATCACTAGATTTTTTTCAATTGTTATTATATTTTTTTTAAACTCAACGGGGTTTCCAATTCCATATAAACACGAAACCGATGCAATAACTATTACATCTCTTCTCCCAGAAAGTAGGGATGAGGTAGTACTTAGTCTAAGTTTTTCAATTTCTTCATTAATTGATAAATCTTTTTCTATATATGTTCCAGTTACGGGTAAATATGCTTCTGGTTGATAGTAATCATAATACGAAACAAAATATTCAACAGCATTATTTGGAAAATACTGTTTAAACTCTGAATATAATTGAGCTGCTAGGGTCTTGTTATGTGCTAAAACTAAAGTTGGCCTGTTAAGTTCATTAATAACATTTGCTACTGTAAAGGTTTTTCCTGAACCAGTAACACCCTTTAGTGTTTGAAATTTTAAATCATCATTGATTCCAGAAATTAGTTCTTTAATTGCTTCAGGTTGATCTCCTGTAGGACTGTATTCTGATTGTAAATCGAACAAAATAAAATTTAACTTTATACAAATTTACGATAATAACTTACCAATAAAGAAATAAGTTAACTTTGAAAAAAATATTATATGAACAAAAAATTAATGTCAAAAAAAAAACCTTCCTACAAGATTAGTAAGAGTTTAGATGATTATTTAATTTCATATAGTAGAAAAATTATCATTCCAATTTTTTATGAAGATTTAAAAAGATTCTCAGGTTCTGTTTCTGTGTTTAATAATAAAGAACGAGATACTTTATGGGTAAGAGTGTTTTATTCTGATTCTGAAAGAAAAGAAATAGACGAAAATTTGAAAAAAGTATATAATCTACTACACTCTGATGGAAATGAATTGAATATAAAATTCTTAAATGTTGATGCTATTGATTATTGTACGTTCGGAAATTCGAAACCCTTTAGAGTTAAAATTAGAAATATATTAAATGATAATTTCACATATTTTTATGTAAAAAAAGCTGATGCTTCAAGGATTTATGGATTAGAATTAGAACATATTTTATCCCCTTATAATTTAAATTTTTTAGTTTTTGAAGATACTTTGATTGAAGAACATATTACTGGAATTCCAGGAGATGAATTTTTTGATGAGTTTTTACCAAAATGTAATAATATGGAAAAAGCTCAAATTGCAAAAGAATTTGTAAAATTTAATGAAAGATGCATGATTCGTCTTTTGGGGGATATGAGGTCATACAATTATGTCATTATTCCAACTCACGATTTTGACCAAGTTGTTTATAAGATAAGGGCAATTGATTTTGATCAACAAAGTTATGAGGGAAATTTGCAAATATATAGACCACAATTTTTTAAAGAGAATATTAAAATTATGGATTTAATTAAAGATAAACTACAAAAAAATTCAGTCGATCAATATAAAATTGAAGAAAGATCAATTATGGCAAAAAGAATTTTGAGTTCACTTCAAAGGTCTAAAAAAATACTAAAGTGTATGATTAGTGATAGTATTTCAAAAAAAGAAAATATTAAATTATTGTCTCAACAGATTTATTCTTTAACTAGAGATAATAATTTTAAGAAAGCAACTAATATGGGAGAAATAATGAAAGCCTCATTTAATTACATTTTAAAAAATTACGAAAATCATGAAATGCTTAGTGTTGATTAATAAAAGCTGTCATAATCTAATTCATCATCTCCAAATATATCGTTAGTTTTATTATCTGAAATAAATTCTTTTTTTGGTGCTTCTTCAGGCAAACTACCATTTGAAAATATATTTTTTGGATATGTAACGCTGTTTTTTTTCTCACTTATTTCTAAAACATCAACAAAAAATGTCCAAAGTTTTAAAAAATCATATATATAAATGAATTTCTTTTTACCATCATTAAATAATGTATTTAAAAAAGTATCTCTCATTAACATTTGATTATTAGCTTCAAAATTTTCAAGTGTAATTTCCCCTCCCTGAATCCATTCATCATCACTTATATAGAATGATGCCATTTCCCCTTTTTCTAAATTGAAATATTTTATTATTAATAAGTGTAATTCTTCAAATGAACAATTTTCATGAATTTCAATATCTCTAATAACATCTTCATCACAGTCAAGTATAATTCTAATTCTATATATCATTTAAGAAGTTTTCTTGAAATGAAGTACCCAATAAAATTGATAACTAAATAAAATAGTTGCTAATAAAAGATGTATTGGCTGACTTAAAAAAGGAAAATCTAAATAAAACATAATTATTCCAACCAAAATTTCTAATAGAATTACTATTCCTATTTTTTTAATTAAAATAGAACTGTAATTTTTTGATTTGATTAAATAGTATAAACTAAAATTTAATAAAACTATCAAAATTGAAAAGGATCTGTGAAAATAGAAGTAAAAGTTAGGAACATTTAACCATTGATTTTTTTTGTTTGGTCCATATATTTCATATTGTAAATCAATAAATTCTCTTACTTGTGTTCCAATAGTAATTTGAAATAGGCTTACAAAAACTGAAAATAAAATCAAATTTTTAACAAAAGTATCTTTAATTATTTTACTTTCTTTATGATTTTTAGCCTTGAAAATTGAATAAATTATCAATGAAATAATCACCAGTGCCATAAGCATATGAACAGTAATTTTATAGGGCGCTAAATTTGAATCTACAACAAGTTTTCCTAACCATGCTTGAAATCCCATCCCAACTATTATTAAAAAAGAATTAAATATGAGTATATTTTTTTTGTTCCAGTAAGTAAGTGATATAAAAAACATAATTAGCGTAGCTAAGCCAGCTATAACACCTAATAATCTATTTATAAATTCTATCCAAGTTTTAGTTGCATCAAAGTCAGAATAATCATGTTTTGTGTAATCCTTCCAATTGGATAAATTTATTTTGTTTTTAGAAACAAACTTTTTTTTTGATACAATCAACTTTCCATCATGTTTTAAAATGACACCTTTATTGTAATTTTTTTTAGGAGACCATTCTATTTGAGAAATACTTGTTGGTGGAATCAGGTGTCCAAAGCATTTTGGCCAATCGGGGCATCCCATTCCACTTCCGGTCATTCTAACAAAAGATCCTGCTAAAATTACAAGTAATACTAAAATCAAACTTATTTTAGAAATTTTAATAAATATTTTTTTCATTTATTAATATTTAAGCCCATTTGTATTCCTTTTTCATTCATCAGTGATTTAGCGGATTCATAATTATTAGCAATTTTACCATCAAGAATCGAATCTTTAATAAACTCTTTTATTATTCCAATTTCTTTTCCAGGTTTTAAATTAAAATAACTCATTATTTCTTTTCCTGAGATAGGAGGTTGAAAATTTCTTATATGATCCCTTTTTTCAACTTCAATAATTTTTTTTCTTACAATTTTAAAATTATTTAAATATTTTTCAAATCTATTAGGATTTTTAGTTGTGATGTCTGCCTCACAAAGCGTTAGTAAGTCATCAACATCATTTTGGGCGTCATAAATTAACCTTCTAACAGCAGAATCTGAAATATCATTATTGGATAAAACAATTGGTCTAGAACTCATGTATATAATTTTCTGAACATATTTTAATTTATCGTTCAATGGAAGACTTAGTCTTTTAAAAATTTTATAAGTCATTTTAGATCCCTTTAATTCATGACCATGGAATGTCCATCCAAAGTTTTTGATAAATTTCTTTGTTGGAGCTTTTCCAATGTCATGTAACAGAGCGGACCATCTTAGCCATAGATTTTCTGTTGTTTCACATATGTTGTCCAATACCTCAAGAGTGTGAAAGAAATTATCTTTATGTTTATGACCTTCAATTTCATCTATTCCTTTTAAAGCTGAGAGTTCAGGTAAAATAATATCTAAAATTCCAACTTCAAAAAGAATTTTAAATCCTGTGGATGGTTTTTTAGTCATTAAAATTTTATTTAATTCTTCTGAAATTCTTTCACTTGATACTATTTTTATTCGGTCTTTTTCCCTGGTAATTGATTTTAAGCATTCGGGAACTATAGAAAAGTTAAGTTGACATGAAAATCTAATTGCTCTTAACATTCTTAAAGGATCATCAGAAAATGTTTTGGTTGGATCAGAAGGAGTAATTAATATTTTTTTATAGATATGGTTAATTCCATTAAATTTATCAATGAGATCTCCCCATCTGTGTTTATTTAAACAAATTCCAATACAATTTATAGTAAAGTCCCTTCGATCTAAATCATTGTCGAGCGTGCCTAGTTCTACTGTTGGGTTTCTACTTTTAAAATTATAACTTTCCTTTCTGGATCCAACAAACTCTAGCCATGTCTTGGTATTTAAATGCAGCAGTTCTAAAGTTTTTATATACTTTAACTTTATTTTTTGAATTTAGTTTCTTACAAACTTTTTTTGCAATTTCAATTCCATCGCCAATAATTAAAATATCAATATCCTTAGATTTTCTAGATCCCAAAAATAAATCTCTTACAAATCCACCAATAACATAGCATTCTAAACCAATTTCATCTGAACATTTTGAAATGATTTTAAACAAATTATTGTTAATACTATCTTTTATTAAATTTTCGATCATACTAGGATCTAATGGTGATAATTTTATTATTTTTTATTTTAATAATTTTAGAAGCAGTATCAAGCTTTTCTTCACGCCGTAAATTTACTGCAAAATCAACTTGATTTAAAATAGATTCACTTATGTCCTTAAAATAATTTGGAAATTTTTTTCCTGAAATATTAACGGATGTTGAAATTATGGGCTTTTTAAATTTTTTTAATAAACCACTACAAAATGAATCTTTTGGTATCCTAATACCAATTGTATTAGAAAAAGTATTTAAATTTTTTACTTTTTCAAAAATTATTGTCGTTGGTGTTTTTTGAATTTCTAAAATATCAATAATGGAATTATTTATATAACAATATTTATTAATCATTTCATAATCACTCATCAGACAAATAAATGGATTAGATTTACTTCTATTTTTTATTTTATAAATTTGATTAATTGTGTTTTGATTTGTTGCATCACAGCCAATTGCCCAGATAGTATCGCTAGGATATATTATAATACCCCCACTTTTTAAAGTCTTTACAGCTTTTTCAATCTCTATAACCATTTTTAGTAAAAAAATTAAGCAGACACATTGTAATCTCTCAAAGCATTGTTAAGAGAGGTTTTTTTATCCGTACTTTCTTTTCTTTTCCCAATTATTAGAGCACATGGAACTTGAAAATTTCCAGCTGTAAACTTTTTGGTGTAAGAGCCAGGAATTACAACGGATCTTTTAGGCACCTCTCCTTTAATTTCTTTTGGATTATCACCTGTTACATCAATTATTTTTGTTGATCCTGTAAGAACGACATTTGCTCCCAAAACAGCTTCTTTTCCCACTTTAACTCCCTCAACAACTATACACCTTGAACCAATGAAAGCATTATCTTCAATTATTACAGGAGAAGCCTGTAAAGGCTCTAGTACGCCACCAATCCCCACTCCTCCGCTGATGTGTACGTTTTTACCAATTTGCGCGCAGCTTCCAACTGTAGCCCAAGTATCTATCATGGAACCTTCATCAATATATGATCCAATATTGACATAAGAGGGCATTAATATAACACCCTTGCTAATGTAGGCTCCGAATCTAGCAATTGCATGTGGTACCACCCTTATACCTTTTTTCGCATAATTATTTTTTAATGGAATTTTATCGTGAAATTCAAATGGTCCAATTTCAACAGTTTTCATCTTTTGAATAGGAAAATATAGTATTACAGCTTTTTTAATCCATTCATTAACTACCCATCCATTATTTGTAGGTTCAGCTACTCTTATTTCTCCCTTGTCTAAACTTTCTATTACAGATTTTACTGCAAGTTTAGTTTCTTCATTTTCTAATAATTTTTTATTTTCCCAAGCAGATTCAATAATTTTTTTCACTTTTATTTTTTATTCAAATATACATTCTAATTAATACTTTGAGATATTTTAAACTTAATTATTAATGAATTAACTTTGAAAGATGTCTAAAATTCTAGCTAT
>JAQWJH010000012.1 GCA_029248455.1 Flavobacteriaceae bacterium | reverse complement strand
TAGGTTTCACCTACCGATTTTAATTATTTACACCTATTAAATAAAAAAAGCCTCACTAATTGGGGCTTTTTTTATTTAATATCTTTTATTTTGAGTTGAACAGAGGTCTTTCCTCTCCAAGTATTTTGGTCAACACTATATGCCATAGAAAAAGAACTCTGGTTTATACTCTTGTCAATTTTTTCAGACAACCAAAATCCTATTGCTGAAAATGATATTGTAGATTTTTGCTTTACAGAAAGTTTAACATGCTCCTTGTCTTTTCCAATTTTGTTTAAACTACCTTCAAAACTTAATCCGTCGGAAATAAAAATTGGTATTCTATTGCCTGGCCCAAACGGTTCAAATTGATTTAAGATTCTAAAAAACTTTGGCGTAATAGCATCCAATTTAATTTTTGATTCAATTACTATTTCTGGTTCGGGTAATTTATTATTTATAGAAACAGAAACCGCTTTCTCGAAACTTTCTTTAAACAATTGAAAGTTTGCTTCTTTTATTGTTAGTCCTGCCGCATATTTATGGCCCCCAAATTGGACTATACTATCTTTACAATCTTCTAATATTTTATACAAATCGACATTTTTAATAGACCTTGCTGAAGCAGTTAAATTTCCATCACTTGATTTGCAAAAAACAATTGTAGGCTTATAATGTTTTTCAATTAATCTTGAGGCAACTATCCCAATAACTCCTTTATTCCATGATTTGTTAAAAACAACCGTTGAATTTTGTTTTTTATTGACTTGCTTCTCTATTTGATCTAAAGCTTCATTTGTTATTTCTTTTTCTATTTCTCTTCTTTGAGCATTTAGTTCATCTATTTTTCTTGAAATTTTTTCTGCTTTATCAATATCCACTTCTATTAAGAGCTGAAGTGCTAAACGAGCATGAGAAATTCTTCCTGCAGCATTTATTCTTGGTGCAACATAAAATATAAGATCTGAAATAGTAAACTCTTTTTTATTGTTGTTTTTTAAAATCGTGTGAATTCCAACTCTTGGGTTAGAATTTATTACTTGCATTCCAACATGAGCTAAAATCCTATTCTCATTTGTAATTGGAACAATATCCGCTGCAATTGCAAGTACTACTAAATCTAAATAATTAACAATTTTATCTATATTATTTCCTTTTTGAAAATTAATTGCCTGGACTAATTTAAACCCTACTCCACAACCACACAGCTCTTTAAAAGGATAGCTACAGTCCTGTCTTTTGGGATTAAGAACTGCTAAAGCATTTGGAATAGTTTCACTTGGATTATGATGATCACAAATAATAAAATCTATCTTTTTATTCAAAGCATATTCTACTTGACTATGAGCTTTTATTCCACAATCTAAAGCAATAACTAGTCGCTGGTTATTGGAACTAGCTATATCTATTGCTTTTAAAGAAATACCATATCCTTCAGAATTCCTATCCGGAATATAATAACTACAAATAGCACCTAATTCTTTCATATAGGAGCTCAATAAAGCAACTGACGAAGTGCCATCTACATCATAATCTCCATAAATCATAATCGACTCTTTCTTTTCAATGGCACTTAAAATTCTTTCCACCGCAATATTCATATCCTTCATTAAAAAAGGATCATGCAATTGGTTTAAACTTGGTCTAAAAAAATTTTTTGCTTGACTGTAATTGGTAATTCCTCTTCTAACAAGCATTGAAGAAATTATAGTATCAACTTTTAACTCATTTGAAAGGGAATCTATAATTGATTTGTCTCCATTAGGTTCAACTTTCCAGTTCATACTATTTTCCTTTTCCTTGAACAATGATTACATATTCCCCCTTAGGTTTTTTATTGCTGTAAATAGCTACCATTTCTTTAATAGATCCTCTTAATGTTTCTTCGTAAAGTTTTGTTAGCTCTCTAGAAATTGAAATTTTCCTGTTTGATCCAAAAAAATTATCAAAATCTAAAAGAGTTCTGAGTAATTTGTGAGGTGATTCATAAAAAACCATTGTTCTTGATTCTAAAGCAAGTTTTTCTAGCCTAGATTTTCTTCCTTTTTTAGCGGGTAAAAAGCCTTCAAATATAAATTTATCAATAGGTAGGCCACTAACTACAAGTGCTGGAACAAAAGCTGTGGGACCGGGGAGACATTCTGTTTCAATATTATTTTCTAGACAAGTTCTAACAATTAAAAATCCTGGGTCAGAGATTCCAGGAACCCCAGCATCTGAGATTAAAGCCATATTGCTACCCTCAACTATTTTTTTTACTATGTAACTTACCTCGCTGTGTTCATTAAATTTATGATGTGATCTTAATGGTACGTCAATTTCTAAGTGATTTAGGAGTTTTTTACTCCTTCGAGTGTCTTCACATAAAATTAAATCTACTTCTTTTAAAACTTTTATTGCTCTTAAGGTTATATCCTCAAGATTACCAATTGGTGTTGGAACAATATATAGTTTTGCCATGTTGAATTAATTTTTGGACATTTGTTTAATTAATAAAGTTAATTACTTTAAAAACAATAATAAGGCTTTAAAATGATTGAAAATAAAAATTTTTTAAATGGTAGAATTGAAGTCATTTGTGGGTCCATGTTTTCAGGTAAAACAGAAGAATTAATTCGTAGAATAAAAAAAGTTGAACTTTCTAATACATCCTTTATTTTGTTCAAGCCAAAAAAAGACTCAAGAAATTCTAAAGAAAAAATAGTCTCTCATGCCAAAAATGAAATAAACTGTAAGTTAATTGATGAATCTAAAGAGATTTTAAAAAATTCGAAGGGGTATTCTGTAATAGGAATTGATGAAGCCCAATTCTTTGATGAAAGTTTAGTTTTAATTTGTAATACGTTAGCGAATAATGGGCAACGAGTAATAGTTGCAGGATTGGATATGGATTATAAAGGAAACCCGTTCGGTCCGATGCCAAATTTAATGGCTTGTGCCGAAGAAGTCACTAAGGTTCATGCTGTTTGTGTTGAGACTGGAGAACTTGCGGGTTTTAGTTTTAGAAAAACAATAAACGATGATTTAGTAATGATTGGTGAAAAAAAAGAATACGAACCACTTTCTAGAAAAGCTTTTATAAGAAAAATGTATTCTAGAGAAAAAAATAAATGATGGTCAATCAAGAAACAGTAATTGAAATTAATTTGGTTAATCTTAAAAAAAATCTTGCTTTTATTAGGTCAAAAGTTAAAAAGAAAACATTAATAATGGCAGTAGTTAAGGCTTCTGCTTATGGTTCAGATTCTGTTATTATCTCTAAAAAATTAGAGAAAGAAAAAGTGAATTATTTAGCGGTCGCTTACACCAGTGAGGGAATAGAACTTAGAAATGAAGGGATTAAAACTCCTATTCTAGTTTTGCATCCACAAATAAACGATTTTAATAAAATTATTGAATATGACTTAGAGCCTAGCATATATTCATTTAGAATTTTAAAGGAATTTATTTCTAAGATAGAATCAAATAACAATCCTTCCTTTCAAATAAAGTTTAATTCTGGTTTAAATAGATTGGGCTTCAAAAATAATGATATTGATAAATTGGTAAAATCCTTGAATGGACTAAAGCCCAATTTTATTTTCTCACACTTAGGGGCTTCAGAAGATACTCTTGAAAAATCTTTTACAGAAAAACAAATAAATAACTTTTCTCTAACCTCTACTCTTTTTGAAAATAAAATTGGTTTTAAAATAAGAAAACACCTGTTAAACACTTCGGGAATACTAAATTTTTCTGATTACCAATTTGATATGGTTCGAACTGGAATTGGACTTTATGGCTTTGGAAATAATCCTAAATTCAAACCATTTCTCAAACCAATAATTAGTCTAAAAACTATAATATCTCAAATTCATAAGATTAAAAAAGGTGAATCAGTGGGTTACAATAAAGGTTTTATGGCAAAAGAAGATACACTGATAGCAACATTGCCAATTGGACATGCTGATGGAATTTACAGGCACTACGGAAAAGGAAAAGGGAAAGTTCAAGTAAAAGGAAAGCTTGTTCCGATTATTGGAAATGTATGTATGGATATGATGATGATAGATATTTCTAAGGTCAAATGTCAAGAAGGTGATTCGGTAATAATTTTTGATGATAAAAATATTTCAGCTGAGGATTTTTCAAAATCTGCAGATACTATTTCCTATGAAATTATTACTTCTCTTTCAAAAAGAATTCGACGAATTGTTGTCCAGTAATTGTTTTGTATATAACAAAAATTTACATTAATGATACAAAACAATAATGAGTTTTTGATTCATAGGAAATAATTATTTTTGCTAAAAAATAGATTGTATGAAAATTGCTTTGGTTGGTGCTACTGGAATGGTAGGTGGAGTTGTACTTGAAGTTATTAAAGAACGAAAGTTATATTTTGACGAACTATACCTTGTCGCTTCAGAAAATTCTGTTGGGAAAAAAATTAACTTTTTAAATAAAACATATACAATAATTAGCCTTAAACAGGCAGTTGAAATTGCTCCTAATATTGCGATTTTTTCAGCTGGAAGCAGCACTTCTTTAGAGTGGGCACCGCTGTTTGCAAAAGCTGGCACAACTGTTATTGACAACTCCTCCGCCTGGAGAATGGATGAAACTAAAAAGCTAATTATTCCTGAAATTAATGGGTCTTTGTTAGACTCAAATGATAGAATTATTGCGAATCCAAATTGTTCAACAATTCAAATGTTAATGGTTTTAAATCCCATCCATAAAAAGTATGGAATAAAAAGAGTTGTAGTTTCAACTTATCAATCCATTACAGGAACAGGAATGAAAGCATTAAAACAATTAGAAAATGAATACGAGGGTGTAAAAGGAGAAATGGCTTATAATTTCCCTATTCATCAAAATGCCATTCCCCATTGCGATGATTTTTTAGAAAATGGTTACACTAAGGAAGAAATGAAACTTTCTAATGAAACACACAAAATTCTTGATTCAACAATAAAAGTTAGTGCAACAGCAGTAAGAGTCCCAGTAATTGGCGGGCACAGCGAGTCAATTAATATTACTTTAAATAATTCTTTTGAAATTATTGATATTATAAAACTGTTAAGCAATTTTCCTGGACTATGCATTAAAAATGATTCGTTTAATTTAGAATACCCAATGCCTCTATTTTCAAAAGGAAAAGACGAAGTGTTTGTTGGAAGAATTAGAAAAGATTATTCAGAAAAAAACAGTCTGAACTTATGGGTTGTGGCAGATAATCTAAGAAAGGGTGCTGCTACTAATGCTGTTCAAATTGCAGAATACTTAATAGAAAATAAGTTAATTTCTTAATTCTCTTTTATTTTAAAGTCCTCCATAAATTTGGTAGTATAATTTCCAGAAATATAATCGGGGTTATCCATTAATTGCCTGTGAAATGGTATTGTAGTTTTAATTCCTTCAATTACAAACTCATCCAAAGCTCTTTTCATTTTATTAATTGCCTCCTCTCTGTTTTGGGCAGTTACAATTAATTTGGCAATCATTGAATCATAATTTGGAGGAATTGTATAGCCACTGTAAACATGAGTATCCAATCTTACTCCGTGCCCACCAGGTAAATGAAGATTAGTAATTTTTCCAGGCGATGGTCTGAAGCCTGAGTAAGGATCTTCAGCATTGATTCTACATTCAATGGAGTGAAGTTTAGGATAATAATGATTTCCCGAAACTTTAATTCCTGAAGCAACTTTTATTTGTTCTTTAATCAAATCATAATCAATTACTTGTTCCGTAATTGGATGTTCAACTTGAATTCTAGTATTCATTTCCATGAAATAAAAATTTCGGTTTTTATCAACTAGAAATTCGATGGTCCCAGCGCCTTCATATTTGATAAATTCGGAGGCCTTAACCGCAGCCTCTCCCATTTTATCTCTTAATTTTTCAGTCATAAAAGGAGAGGGAGTTTCTTCAGTTAATTTTTGATGTCGTCGTTGAATTGAACAATCTCTTTCTGATAAGTGACAGGCTTTTCCAAATTTATCTGCTACAATTTGGATTTCAATATGGCGTGGATTTTCAACTAGTTTTTCCATATACATACCATCATTTCCAAAGGCAGCTTTAGCTTCTTGTTTGGCACTTTCCCATAAATCTAAAAATTCTTCTTCTTTCCAAACAGCTCTCATTCCTTTTCCGCCACCTCCTGCTGTAGCTTTAATCATCACAGGATATCCTATTTTTTTAGCTAATTTTTTAGCTTCTTTTAAAGACTCTATTATTCCTTCAGATCCAGGGATAGTAGGTACACCTGCATCTTTCATAGTAGATATCGCAGAAGCCTTATCTCCCATCCGATCTATCATTTCGGCAGAAGCACCGATAAATTTAATTTTGTGTTCTTCACAAATTTTAGAAAATCGAGAATTTTCAGATAAAAACCCGTATCCAGGATGAATAGCATCTGCATTCGTAATTTCAGCGGCCGCAATTATATTAGGAATTTTCAAATAAGATTCTGAACTATTAGCTGGTCCAATACATACTGCTTCATCTGCAAATTTCACGTGAAGACTTTCTTCATCTGCAACAGAGTAAACTGCAACTGTCTGAATTCCCATTTCCTTACACGTTCTTATAATCCTTAGAGCTATTTCTCCTCTGTTAGCAATTAATATTTTTTTAAACATACTCCTATATTAAGTTAATATTAATTACGACGGATCTACTAAAAATAATGGCTGGTCAAATTCGACAGGTGAAGCATCATCAACTAAAATTTTAATAATCTTTCCAGAAAATTCAGATTCAATTTCATTAAATAACTTCATGGCTTCTATTACACATAGTACATCACCCTCGGATATTAAATCACCATTTTCAACAAAATTGGATTTATCTGGAGAAGGTTTTCTGTAAAAAGTTCCAATAATTGGAGACTTAATTGTAATTAAATTAGTGTCTTCCGAATCATTTTCTTGTTCACTTGCTATTTCTGGGCTACTCATTTGAGTTTCAGAAATGGGGTTATTTGGATGAGTTAACACTGTTGGAGAGCCCGAGTATATAACTGGTTTCTCTTCGTTTCCAGTCTTTATTCCGATTTTTAAATCTTTGGATTCAATGTTAACTTCGCTTACGCCAGATTTTGCTACAAATTTAATTAATTGTTGAATGTCTTTTATATTCATAATATTAAGATATTTAAGTGTTATAAGCCCATTTTAGATAAGATGCGCCCCAGGTGAAACCGCCTCCGAAAGCTGCAAAAATGATATTGTCTCCTTTTTTAAATTTATTTTCAAAATCTGACAAAATCAGTGGAATGGTGGCAGCAGTTGTATTTCCGTATTTTTCAATATTCATAAGAACCTTTGATTCTTTTATCCCCATCCTACTAGCTGTAGCATCAATTATTCGTTTGTTAGCTTGGTGTGGTACCAAAAAATCAATGTCTTCGTTAGATAAATTATTTCTTTTCATTATTTCATCAGAGGCATTGGCCATATTTGAAACGGCATATTTAAAAACACTTTTACCATCTTGAAATAAAAAATGTTTTTTTTTGGAAACGGTTTCTAATGAGGCAGGTAAAATTGAGCCTCCACCTTCAATTCTTAAAAATTCCCTTCCCACTCCGTCAGATCTCAAATATTCATCTTGCATTCCTAGATTATCGTTATTTGGTTCAAATAGAACTGCGGCTGCTCCATCTCCAAAAATGATACATGTATTTCTATCACTATAGTCAACGATAGAAGACATTTTATCTGCACCAATCAAAATAATTTTTTTGTACTTACCCGATTCAATGTAAGATGATGCAACTGACATTCCATATAAAAATCCAGAGCATGCGGCCTGCAGATCATATCCAAAAGCATTGAGAGCGCCTATTTCTGACGCAACATGAGCTGCGGTAGCACTAACATGCATATCTGGTGTTATTGTAGCAACAATAACCATATCAATGTCAAGGGGGTTAATATTTTTTTTTTTGATAATTTTTGAAGCAGCATTGATAGCCATTAATGATGTCCCTACACCTTTATCTAAAATTCTTCTCTCCTTAATACCAGTTCTACTGAATATCCAGTCATCACTTGTATCAACCATTTTTTCTAAGTCTTTGTTGTTTAGAACTTTACTAGGCAAATAAGAACCTACTGCCGTAATTGAAGCGCGTGTTTTATTCAATTTTTAGTTATATGATTAAACAAAAATGGCAAAAAAATGGCAAAAAAGATATAAAAATGGCAAAAAAATGGCAAAAAAGACAAAAAAAGACTGTTTTTAAGCCTCGGCTTGAACTGAATTATCTATCAAAACTTTACCCTTATAATACAATTTATCTTCATGCCAGTGGGCTCGATGATATAAATGAGACTCCCCTGTTGTTTTACAAGTAGCAATTTGTGATTCAGAAACTTTATAATGAGTCCTTCTTTTATCTCTTCTAGTTTTGGAGATTTTTCTTTTAGGATGTGCCATAATCTATATTTAAATTAAATCTTTTAGTTTATCCCACCTGGGATCAGTTTTAGATATATTGTTATTTTTTAAATCAAATTTTTTAAGCCTTTCCAAGGTTTCGGACTTTAGTGTTCCGTCATCTATTCCAGGATGCGTTATTTTTAAAGGCAAAGATAACACTATCATTTCATATAATTGCTGTGAAATGTCTATTTGATACGATCCTTTTGGCAAAATCAGTAATTCATGATTATCATTATTTAATTCATTCCCAAATTTAACAACAAAATCCATTTGTGAATTTTGAGAATAGTCAAAAGGTTCGTTTGATACAAAGCAATTTAAATTAATTACTCCTTTTGAAAAAAAGCTAAGCTCTAAAAGATTAGGTTTTTTAACTAAATTCATTTTTACATCAATCCTACAATTATTAAAATCATCAAAATTATAATGCCTTAAAAGCTTATCAGATACGTTGAACTCATAATTATGCAGCCCGTCTTTAAGTCCAGTAAAATTAATTACATATTGTTTAAGAAAATGCATTTTTATTGAATTTGGATTGCGAATATAGGAAAATTTATAATTTGAAAATGTCAATCAAAATTTATATTAAATTAAACTTGTGGTTTTAATAATTTTTGATAGTTTTTTCTCATTTTAAAAATTTCTATACCTAAAAATAGTGCTTTTTTAAACGACGCGGGATTTGCTTTGTTTTTACCTGCAATATCGTAACCAGTCCCATGATCAGGAGATGTTCTTACTATATTCAATCCAGCTGTATAATTTACTCCCTCACCAAATGATAGTGTTTTAAAAGGAACTAATCCTTGGTCGTGATACATAGCCAAAACCGCATCATATTTTTTATAAGCTCCTGATCCAAAAAAACTATCGCTAGGAAAAGGTCCAGAAATGAGGCTTCCTAATTTTGAAGCTTCTAATAATGCTGGTATTAATAATGTATCGTCTTCATTTCCAATTACGCCTCCATCTCCGACGTGAGGGTTAATAGACAATACTGCAATCTTAGGTTTATTAATTCCAAAATCGATTTTTAATGAATTCTCTATAAGTTTAATTTTATTTTGAATTACATTAAAATTAATTTTTGAAACTATATCTTTTAATGGGATGTGATCGGTCAATAACCCTAATTTCAATTCTTCGCTAACCATAAACATTAAACTTTCACCCTTAAACTGTTTAGATAAATAGTCGGTGTGACCTGGAAAATCAAATTTTTCGTTCTGGATATTTTCTTTATTTATAGGAGCAGTAACCATTATATCTGCAACATTATCATTTATAGCTTTTACAACTGCTTCAAGCGAAAGAAATGAAAGATTTCCTGATTCTTTTGTTGATTTACCAAACTCTAATTTAAAAGTCTCATTCCAAACATCAATGACATTGATTTTTCCTGCTGTTGGACGTTGATTTAAGTTAATTTTATTGAATGTTAAATTTAATTTATAATTTTTTGCCTGAGACACAAGAAATTCAAGATTTGAAAAAATAAGGGGTGTAAAAAATTCTAAAATTCTTGAATCTTCAAACGATTTAAGAATAACCTCTGTTCCAATCCCGTTTAAGTCCCCACAAGAAATCCCTACAACTGGACGATTATTAACTTCCATATATAATTATTGTATTTATCACTAATTTTACAAAAATAATTATAATTAAAAGAAATGTTTACTGGAATTATTGAAAACGTAGCTCAAATTACAAAATTAGAAAAACACCAAAGCAATTTAAATATTACCTTAAAATCGAAACTAGCTTCTGAGTTTAAAGTAGATCAAAGTATTTCACATAATGGCATTTGTTTAACAGTTGTTTTTATTGAAAATGATTACTATTGTGTTACCGCAATAGAGGAAACTATTAAAAAAAGCACTATCGGCTTATGGAAGGTAGGCGATAATATTAATTTGGAAAGAGCGATGAAAATTGGCGATAGGTTAGACGGACACATGATTCAAGGACATGTTGATCAAATTGGCCAATGTACCAAAGCAATAGAACAGGACGGTAGTTGGTTATTCACCATTAAACATAAGTTATTAGACAATGTCACTGTTGAAAAAGGTTCAATTGCAATAAATGGGATTAGCTTAACGGTTGTGAATTCTAGAAGAAATTGTTTTAGTGTTGCTATAATACCTTATACATTTAACAACACTAATTTTAATCAACTGAAAGAAGGGAATAATGTTAATTTAGAGTTTGATATTTTAGGAAAATATATTACAAAAATATTATCTAAAAGCACCTGATTACATCTTAATTATCCAGAGCAATGGGTTTATGGGTGTTGTGTTTTGAAAAACACTAAACTGAATAGAAGATTTCCCTGTTGAACTATTAGTAAAAACTTCTCCAATATTTTGTCTTGAAGAAACTCTATCCCCTTTTTTTACAAATACTTTAGCTAAGTTTTTATATGCTGTAATATAATTACCGTGTTGAACTAAGACAGTTGGATTACTACCCTTAAATTGAAGTACAGAAAGAACGACTCCTTCAAAAACAGTCCTAACTTTTTCTTTACTAGCTGTAGCAATCACTATTCCATTACTCTTTATCTTTGCTGTTTTTACTACAGGATGGGCTTGTGTTCCAAATCTCTGCACCACCACACCGCGAATAACTGGCCATGGCAATTTTCCTTTGTTAAGCACAAAGTTTTTAGAAAGTTCCATTGCTTCGGGTGTTAAGTTGAAAGTAACAGAATTATTCTTTTTCTTGTTAGATTTTTCAATAGCTTCTCTTATAAGGCGTTCGATTTCTTTATCTATTTGAGAGGAGATTTTTTGTTTATCTGCAATTTCTTTAATATACTTTTTTTCTTTTTTCCGTAAGTCAAACACCAAAATATTGGATTGATTTTTCTCAACTTCCAGTGATTTTTTTACTGATTTATTGATTTCTAGTAAACTTTCTTTTTGAATTTTCTGAGTATTTAATTCTTCATTGATGTTTTTAATCCTATCAAGTAAAGCTGATATTTTAATTGCTTGTTTTTTTCTAAAAATTGCAAATTGTTTTATGTATTGAATTCTTTTGTATGCTTGAAAAAAACTTTCAGAGGAAAGTAAAAACATTAATCTACTTTTTCCAGATTTTGTTTTATATGATTTAAGGATAATTTCCTCGTAGGATTTTTTAACATTTAATAACTCCTCATTTAATTCGCTTTGTTTTTTTAAGTTTACTTTTATCTCATCGTTCAATATGTTAATTTGTTGGTTCGTTAACTTAACTAGTTCTTCCTTTCGCTGAATTTTTAAATTTAACGTTTCAATATCGCCATAAACTGCTTTTTTTCTTTTTTTATTGTTGGATAATAATTCGTTTATTAGCTTAATTTCTTTTTGAATTTCTTTTCTTTTTAACTCCAACTCCGCTTTATTACTTTTTTGAGAAAATCCGTTATTTAGAAATAACAACATCAATGAACAGGTTAGATATAAATATATTTTTTGTCGATTAATCATAATTTGATTTCTTTATAACCCCTTGGTATGTTAAAGAAAAAATTATCTAACTGTTTAGTATTTACCAATCTAAGTTTGAGTGAAATTTCCAGTTTTTGATTTTTATTAATTGAAGTTATTTTTATTTTTCCAGGCAAAAAAGATTGGCCAATTAAATAATATCCATCATACGCAATTTTCAAACTTGAATCTTTTGAGGCGATCGATTGAGTGTTTAAACTAAAATTTTGAGGATTAAAAACGTATCTAATGGTAGTTGTTTGATTATTTAATTGAGCTTCCAAACCGTAAAAACCATCTAATTTTGATTGTTTCCATTTTTTACTTTCTAAATCTGTAATAGGTTGTCCTAAAAAAATATTTTGAAAAGAATTGAATGTTATGTCATTGTTTAAAAAAGAAGAGAGGTACTTATAATCACCCTTATAGTAAGTCTTAGATATTTTTTCATAAAAATCGAGAC
>JAQWJH010000013.1 GCA_029248455.1 Flavobacteriaceae bacterium | reverse complement strand
TATTCTTCCTTTTAAATCATCAGATTCAATATTAAAAACAGAAACACAATTGTCAATAGCTTCTTCAGTACCAACTCTTTGTATTGTATTTATTATTATTTTTTTAGCGTCCTGTCTAGCAGATAACTTTGCTTCCTCTATAATGTTTTGAGTAAGTTCTAGAGCTTCTGTTTTTGTTTCTTCAGTCAATGATTTTAGAAGTTCTTTTTTTGCTTCAGTGGCAGATAAAGTAGAAATTTTTTCAAGTTTAGTAATTTGTTCTTTATGCATTTTTTCTAACTGAAGATGCTTCTTATCGTACAACTCGATCTTTTTATTAAATGAATTAATCTTATCTGTAAGACTTTGATTATTTTTTTTATTTGTCGATAATTCATTGGATAATTGAGATTCTTTGTCTTTTATTCTTTTTTGAACTTCCGTTAAATCTTTTTCACGATTTAATATGTGTTTTTCATGTTCAGTTTTAAGTTCTAAAAATCTTTCTTTAGCTTGAAATATTTTGTCTTTTTTAAGGTTTTCGCCCTCAATTTTCGAAGACTTGATGATTCTTTCAGCTTCTGACTTTGCATGATTCAATGTTTTTGAGACTGAGGATTTTTCTAAAATTTTTGAGATTAGAAATCCAACTAAAGTTCCTGTTAATGCTAAACCTATATTTGTTAATGTTAAAATATCTTCCATAGTTATTTGTAAAAAAAAAGCCTAAATCATGAATGTTTTGTATAAACTCCTGTATAACAAGATTAGGGCTAACATACTGATCAAGAATCCATAAAGGCGCGCTTTAGCAGTATTGACTCACCCTTTATAAAAAATTCGCGTTGAGTTTATCAAAAAAATTGATGTAGGCAATAATTAATTATTTAAATGAACGTGTTTATAAATTAATAACTTCTTGAATGGATTTATTAATATCTTCAAGTCGATTACTAACTTCTTCACTAATTTTAGCTTCAGATAAATTTTCTTGTTCCGATTGAGTAGCAAGTTGTAAGGCACACATGGCCAATGCATCTTGCTTATCTTTAACTGCATATTTTTCTTCAAAATGTTTGATCATAATATCAATTTTTTTAGATGCTGTTCGAAGTCCTTGTTCCTGATCAGGTTGAGCAGTTAAAGGATATACCCTGTTAGCAATTTTTAATTTAATTTTTTGCATCTTAATTGATAATTATGAACTTAAATTCATAATACATTTATCTAATTCATTTATCATATTATTAATCTTAAGCTTAGTTAGTGATTTATCATTACTGCCTAAGAAAGTATTTGCAATTTTTAATGATTTGTACTTTTCCTTCCACTCTTTTAAATCGTTAGTCTGTTTTATCAATAAATTATCTTTTAATATTAAATCAGAACTTATTTTTGAATTTTTTAATTTAAGTTCATTAACTAAATCCTTTAATTTTTTAATATTAAGCTCTAATAAATCAAGACTCTCAATTGGTTTTGTCATTAAAAATAATACTATCTCACTCAAATTTAGTGTTAGTTAATTTGATAAACAAGTATGGATTTAATTTTTAAAATATTATTTTTAAAAAATTATCTATTTGATGAGGATTTTTAAACTAATTATTCTTTTTGCCTTTACAAATTTTAGCACCCTATTTCTAGGTAGTTTACTGATGGGTCAAGGAGCATCCTCGTCATGGTATATTAAATTAAATAGAGCCTATTGGGAACCTGAGGGTTGGGTTTTTGGAGTTGCTTGGGTAACTATAATGATTTGTTTTTCCATTTATTTAGCGCTTTTAGTGAACAAGACTTTTAAAAATAATACGGATTTAAATTTTAAAAATCTTTTTGTTAAAATTTATTCATTACATCTTGTTCTCAATATTTTGTGGAACTATCTTTTTTTTAATAGAAAAATGATAGAAATTGCACTAATTGATATAATTTTTTTAACCATTTTATTATTTTACTTTTTAATTAAATATTTTAGAATAATGAAATATAAAAGTATTTTAATTCTTCCATATTGTATGTGGCTAATTATCGCAACTTCATTAAATATGTACATTGTAATATATAATTAATGAGAATATCTTTTATAGTCATTTTAATTATTCCTTGGATATTTTATTCACAAGAAAAGTATCCACAAAATTATTTTGTAAAACCCATTGATATTCCAATTGCTTTAAGTGGAAGTTTTGGTGAATTAAGATCCAATCATTTTCATTCTGGAATAGATATTAAGACTCAGTTCAAAGAAGGATTTAACATTCTGAGTTCAGCCGATGGATACATAAGTAGAATTAAAATAGCTCATGGTGGATTCGGAAAAGCAATTTATGTAGACCATCGGAATGGTTTTACTACAGTTTATGCTCATTTAAAAAATTTTAGTGAAAAAATTGAAAAATACGTTAAAGAAATTCAATACAAAAGACAATCCTTTGAATTAGATTTATACTTACCTAAGAATAAAATTTTAGTATCTAAAAATGAAATAATTGCATTTTCTGGAAATACTGGAAGTTCTGCTGGCCCCCACTTACATTATGAAATAAGAAAAACATCAAATCAAAAACCATTAAACCCACTTTTATTTGGTATTGATGTCAATGACTCAAGAAGGCCAGAAATTAGAAATTTATATCATTATAATAATATAAATTCAAACTTTAGCAACCTTAATCCTTTAAAATTATCTCTGAAAAAAGTAAATGACAGTTTATTTAGAACAAATGAAACCAGTGTTAATGGCTTTACTGGATTTGGTATTAGTGTGTTCGACAGACAAGACTTGGCAAATAATAAAAATGGCGTTTATAAAATTTCCACTTATTACAACGACGAATTAATCAACTCTATAAATTACGATGCCTTTTTTTTTGAGGAATCAATATTAATTAACACTCTAATTGATTACAAATATTACATAAATAATAAAGAAAGGATTATTAAACTATTTAAAACGCCAGGAAATACTTTAAATATTTACAAAAATCTTAATGATGGATTGATAAATGAAGTAAAAGGTAATTCAACTTTTAAAATAATTATTAGCGATATAAAAAATAACAAACTTTATGTGGAGATTCCAATAGATTCAAAGAAAAATATAAAATCAGAAAATAAAAAGTTAAATACAGAATTTACTTTTAATAGAAAAATTAATAACAGCTTAGAATACAATTTAAATATAGAAAATCATAAAATAAATATTTCTAAAAACACTTTTCTAAAAGATGTTAATCTTTTTTTAAATAAAGAAAGTGATTCATTAAAAATTTTGAATCCTGATTTACCTGTTTTCAAAAATATTAGAATTACTTTTCCAAATACAAATAATTTAAAAGGGAATTATCTTGTTAATATCGACCAAAACAAAAATGAAATTTTTATTTCTTCAAATTTCGATTCAAAAAATAATTTTGTGGCTAAAACTAAAAAATTAGGTACTTTTTTTATAAAAAATGATTCAATTTCCCCCTCAATAAAAAGTTTAAGCTTTAAAAATAACAATTGGATTTCAAATAAAAGTATTATAAAATTCAATATACAGGATAAAGAATCTGGGATTAAAAAATATAGAGGAACCATAAACGGAAAGTGGGTTTTATTTGAATATGAGTACAAATCAAATCAAATCCATTACCAATTTGATGATTTTTATATTAGGAGTTCTAAAAACGATGTGGAAATAATAGTGGAAGATATGGTTGGAAATATCACAAAATTTAATGGTACTTTTTTTAGAAAAAATTAATTAGATTCGATAAAGGATTTCAAAGAATCTACTACCTGATCTACTTCATTAATGGTATTAAATTTTGAAAAAGAAAATCTAATTGAAGGTTTTTCCAAATCACTATCATTTAAAATTTCGTTAAGAACATGAGAACCTTTTAAACTTCCTGATTGACAGGCGCTTCCTCTAGAACATGCAATTCCTTTAATATCTAAATTGAATTCAAGTAAAACAGATTTTTCTTTACTTATAGGTAAGCATACATTTAATAATGTGTAAGTATTTGATTTTAAATCATCACAATTAGCATTAAATTTAATTGCAGGTATTTTTAGTTTTAGCTCTGATATAAAGTGATTTTTTAATCTTTTAATATGATTTTTATCTTTTTCTAAATTTTGGTAGGCTAAATTTAAAGCTGTTTCCAAACCACAAATATTATGGACTGATTCTGTACCAGCTCTAAGACCCCTTTCTTGTTTTCCGCCAATTATTATGGAATCAATATTTGAATTTTTATTTACATAAAGAAAACCAATTCCTTTAGGACCATGAAATTTATGAGCCGATCCAACAATAAAATCAATGTTTAGTGAGGATAAGTCAATTTTATATCTGCCAATAGACTGAACGGTATCTGAGTGAAAAAGAGATTTATATTTTTTACAAATATCACCTACTTTTTGAATATCTAACACAGTCCCAATCTCGTTATTAACATGCATTAAACTTACTAGTTTTTTTGAATTATTTGATGATAAAACCTCTTCTAAATCATTATAATTTATACATCCGTCCTCATTTAATTTCAAATAAATAATTTTTATTGAATATGTTTTTTCTAAATATTTTACAACATTTAAAACTGCATGATGTTCGATTTTAGTTGTAACTATTGTTTGAACGTTTAAATCTCTAACTGCAGAAATCAAAACCATATTATCGGACTCAGTTCCACCAGATGTAAAAAAAATTTCTCCTGAACTAACATTAAATTTCTCTGCTACTTTTTTTCTTGCTTTTTCAACTAAAGCCCTAGAAGATCTTCCAAAACTGTGAGTTGAAGACGGGTTACCATAATTTTCCTTCATTACAACATTGATAGAACTTAATACTAAAGGGTCTATTTCAGTTGTGGCTGCATTGTCAAAATATATTTTATCCATACTACTCGAAATCTTTAATTGAATCAATAATTATGTCTATGGCTTTATCTATTTGGTGTTTTGAAATAGTTAATGGAGGAGCAAACCTTATTATATTTCCGTGAGTGGGTTTAGCCAATAATCCATTTTCTTTCAATTTTAAACAAATGTTCCATGCTGTTTTACTTTCCTCACTATCATTAATAACTATTGCGTTTAACAAGCCTTTTCCTCTTACCTGGTTAATAATATTACTTTTTTTAATGTAAGAATTTAGTTTTTTTCTGAAATGATTTCCCATTTTCTGAGCATTATTACACAGATTTTCATCTTTAATAACTTTCAGTGCAGCAATAGCTACTTTACATCCAAGAGGATTGCCACCATATGTTGATCCATGTTCACCTGGCTTTATTGTCAACATCACCTCTTGAGATGATAAAACTGCTGACACTGGAAAAACTCCACCAGACAATGCTTTTCCTAAAATTAATATATCAGGTTTAAAACCATGATGATCACAACACAATAATTTTCCAGTTCTGGCTATACCAGTTTGAACTTCGTCCGCAATAAATAATACATTAGCTTTTTTACACAAATTGTATGCTTCTAATAAATAGTCATCATCAGGAACAACAACACCGGCCTCACCTTGAATCGGTTCAACCATTAGAGCAGCAACATTAGAATCTGTGAGAGCTTTTTTCAAAGCTTTGATATCGTTGTAAGGGATTATTTCATACCCAGGCATAAAAGGACCAAAATCGTTTCTACTTAAAGGATCATTTGAAGAGGAGATTGCTGCAAGTGTTCTTCCCCAAAAATTTCCTTCAACAAAAATAATTTTTGCATTATTTTTTTTTATTCCTTTTTTTAAATAAGCCCATTTTCTTGCCAGTTTAATTGCGGTTTCACCTCCTTCAACACCAGTGTTCATTGGAAGAACTCTGTCAAATCCAAAAAAATTGGTCACAAATTTTTCGTATTCGCCTAAAACATCATTGTAAAAAGCTCTTGATGTAAGAGTTAATTTTGAAGCTTGCAAATTTAAAGCAGTAATAATTTTTGGGTGACAATGTCCTTGATTTACA
>JAQWJH010000115.1 GCA_029248455.1 Flavobacteriaceae bacterium | reverse complement strand
ATATTTTTTGTGTAATTGTAGTTTACAAATAAATCATTTGATTTTACTCGAAGTTGGACAAAATACGTTTTCTGGTCAGCAAAAACTTCTCCTGTTCCGGATGTCCAAGCGTTCCCTATTGTTCTTCCCATTCCAGCAACGGCTGTTAAAGAAAAATTTTGAGAAGGTCTATAATATACAGTAGCATCAACTCCTTTACCTTGATTATCTCTAATTTGATTGATGGTTTGACCAGTTGCTTGCATGGTTTTAGAATCTGTGATAGCATTACTACCGTCTGCACCAAAAATTGCTGTATTTTGAAGATCACTTAAGTTCCATTCTCCATTTTCAGCATATCTGAAGTTAAATTTATAACCTAAAGTTTTTTCATCATTACTTACAGCATGTCTGAAATAAACTGATTTCATATTAAGATTTCCCTTATTTAGAATCGATCCCCCATTGGCAATAGCTCCTCCTTGAAGTTGAAGTGTAGATCCAGGATATTTAAATGCATCTTTACTTTGGTAATGAACAACTCCTCCACCAACACCAGCACCGTATAGTGCTGCTTGGGGTCCTCTGACAACCTCGACTCTTTCTAAGTCAATCATACTTAAATTGCTATTACCTGAGTCGAAAATATTAAGACCTACTTGTGATAAGTCTCTGTAATCTAGCATTACAAGAGTAGATGTTGAAAATATATCTACATTATCTCTAATTGTAACATTTGTTCTGTTAGCACCCTGTTTATCCACTTGTACCCCGACAACATTATCAAGCATTACAGCAGCATTGTATGTTGGTCTGTTTTCAATTTCTTTTAGTAAAATGGTAGAAATTGAAGTTGCTGATTCAGAAAGCTTTTCAGGTTTTCTAGATCCAGCAATTACAACTTCGTCTAGTGTTTCACCAGAAATTAGTGATAATGAAATGATTTGTGATGTCGAATTAACCATTAAAGATTGACTGGTATAGCCCATTGAACTTATTTCCAAAGTCCATGGTAAATCTTTATCTGAAGATATTGAAAATTCGCCATTATTATCAGTGATAACTCCAGTATTAGTACCTTGAATGATAACATTAACTCCAAAAAGTGTATCAATTCCATCAGTAACTTTTCCAGTTACTGTATTAGTTTGAGCATTAACCATTAAAAAAGTGGCTAAAAGAAAGGTCAAACTAGATAAATAAAATTTAAATTTCATAATTGTTGTTTAGGTTAAATTGTAAAAATTCTTCTGTATTAAATATTTAATAATTTTAATTTAAAACTTATGAATTCATCATAATATGTGGCAAAATAATACTATTTATCCGGTTTTTAAAATTTTTATTAAAATCATGCCCCATCCCTTTTATGATAACTAGCTTTGATCCGTGTATTAAAGAGGCCATTTTTTTTGAATGACTTGGACGTATAAGAGGGTCATCTGAACCATGAATTATTAGTGTTGGTGTCAGGATTTTTTTTAATTTGCTGTATCTAGAACCAGAATTCTTAATCGCTTTTTTATGTTGAAAGAATGCTTTTTTATTAAATCCATTTCTTTTTTTTATTTCATACAATACTTTCTCTAATTCTTTTTCATGATTATGAATACAATTTTCGCTTCCTATCCAGATATGAGATAACTTAAAGTGAAATTTAAGTACTTTTTTTAAACTTCTTTTTTTGTTACTATATCCCCAAATCATTTTCCTTAATTGTAATATTTTAATACTATCAGCCATTTCTGATTCTGGATCAAATAAATGTCCAGAGGACATTAATGATGTAAGAGATAATATTTTTTCAGGGTAATTAATTGCTAAAATTTGAGAAATCATTCCTCCCATTGAATAGCCAATTAAATGAAATTTGTCAATTTTTAAATGATTTATTACTGCTAAAGCATCCAAAGCCATATCATTCAAATTATAGGAATTAGATTTACTCCAATTCTTTATCCAGTCAGACAAGCCAACTCCTCTATTGTCAAATTTTATAACTCGAAAATTATTTTTTAAAATTGAACTAACCATTATCTCTGGCCAATGCAACAGTGATTCAGAGGATCCATTAATTAATAAAACTGTAGCAACGGGTTTCTCACATAAGCACAAGTCTTCATAAAATATCTTAACTCCAACATTGTTGGCAAAACCTGTATGTCCAGTAATAAGTTCTGAAATATCTTTAAATGTTGCATTTGAAATTAATTTCTCCACATAATTTTCAAGCACATTATCATTAAATAAATAGTTGTAAACAACAACAGTAACTAAGCCAATTATAAAAGCAAAAAGGTATAACATTTAATTATTCCCAAATAACTGTTTTATCGTTTTTTTCCCAGTTGTTGTATTGACTAGAAAACTGTTCATCAATTTTAGCTCTTTTTATTTTTAAAGTTGGAGTTGTCATGCCATTATCAGGAACCCAATCATCTTTAACTAAAACAATTTTAGAAATCTTTTTATAATTATCTAATTTATCGTTCACGTCTGATAAAATATTACTTAATTTTTTTGAAACAGTTTCTTTATTTTTAATCGCTGATTCAGAGGGAACTGCTAAAAGTAAAGGTTGAGTACAATTTAAACCAACGATACAAATCTGAGAGAATTCGTTTATGTTTCCAAAATAAGCCTCTAAAACGCCTGGTTCAATATATTTGCCTTTCGATGTTTTAAACATATCTTTAATTCTACCCGTTATGTATAAAAATCCATCCTTATCAATATGACCTTTATCACCCGTATGAAGCCATCCATTTTTTAATGTTTGATCAGTAATCTCCTTATTTTTGTAATATTCACTGAGTGTAAAGGGACCTTTCATTAAAATTTCTCCTTCCTCACTTATTTTTAAATCAACCCCTGCTGTTGGTCTTCCAACTGAGCCTCTTCCAAGAGGTTGATATGGATCAAGATTGGTACATGTAGCACAATTCTCTGTCATTCCGTATCCATTGGTAATATATATTCCAATACTTTTATACCAGTCCAAAAGTTCCAATGGCATTGCAGCAGCACCCGTAACCAAGGCTTTAGCTCTAGACATTCCTAAGGCACCAATTAATTTCTTTTTGATGAAAGTAGAAATCAAAGGAATCTTTAAAAAAAGATTAAGTTTTTTTTGCGGCATTTTCATTAAAATCTTTTCTTGAAATTTCGAATAAATTCTAGGAACTCCCTGGAAAGCAGTGGGTTGAACATCATTTAGGTTTTGACCAAAAGTTTCTAGAGATTCAACAAAAGATAATGTTCCGCCATATCTAAAAGCAACATGTTCAATAACAACTCTTTCAAAAATATGATTTAAAGGCATGTATGAGATAAAATGATTATTTCCACTGAAATCAACTTTAAGTGGATTGCCGTCTTCTGTAATTCTTTTAGTATTAAAAAGTGTTTCGTAAGTTAATACGACTCCTTTTGGATCTCCAGTAGTTCCAGAAGTGAAAATAATTGTCCAAATATCTTTGAGTTTGGGTTGATAGTTTTCCATAATTGGATCAAAACTGTTAATAAAATCAAACCATTGCTTGCCTTCAGATACTTTAGAATGATTCTTGTAATGGGGAAAGGAAATAATAGGCATGTTGTTTTTAACTCCTTTCTTCATTTCTTCCCAATTTTCTAATTTACCAACAAACAATGCATCAACATCTCCAAAATCAAGTAACTTTTCAATTTCATTAGATTTAAGAGTTGGAAAAAAAGGAACTGAAATGTATCCAGCGATAGAAATAGCTAAATCAGCAATAATCCACTCCCTACAGTTTTTTGAAACCAACCCAATGTGACTGTTTTCTGAAAGGTTTAATGATTTTAAACCCTTCGCAAGTTTTCTAGCCATTGTCCCAACTTCACCCCAAGTATAATTTTCCCATAATTCACCAAAAGGTTGTTTTAAAAAGGGTTTATTTTTAAGTTTTTGTTCCCATTTATAAAAGGGAAAATCAAATAATTCATCAATCATGATTTTAATTTTTATTTAGTTGCTATTTTTTAAATGCTATTCCGTTCTCATCACTTCTTGAATATAACAAAAATAATCCATCATCCGAGTCCATGTATAAATAAAACAAAAGTGATAAAAAAGCTTTCATAAAGATCAAAAAAATAAGATATATAATAAAATTCTCTTTTAGAATCTAATCTCATAAAAACATTACACATACAATTTTTAAAAGTACTTTAAAAAAAATTAAATAATAATTAATTTTTACACCATTAAAAAGGAAATATATTTTCATTAATTTTACAATTGGTCTTATTTATCAACCCATTTAAATAAAACGATTGTTTAATGAAATCTAGAAGTTC
>JAQWJH010000090.1 GCA_029248455.1 Flavobacteriaceae bacterium | reverse complement strand
AATCCAGAAATTAGATTATCTATTTTCGAGTTTAAAGCTTTTTTCCCTTTTATAATGTGAAGATTTAAGTCTATACAAATAGCATAGGTAATTAGAATGATAAACAGTGAAATTACAATCCCAATAGTTGTGATTAACCCCAATCTTGAGATGGGTAAAACATTAGAAAAACAAAAACTTAAAAAACCTATTGCTGTTGTGATGGAAGTTAAAGCAACTGGTTTTCCAATATTGTTGATCTGAAATTTAAAATATTCTAGTTTAGATTTTTTGGTATCTCCGTTATCATTTACCAAATGCATAAAATCCGAAATACAAACAATAAAAAGTATAGCAGGCATAATAATCATTACAAGCTCAACCCCTTCAAAAAGCACCTGAGATATCATAAAACTTATTGAAATACTAAACAAGACACTTGTAATAACAACACAAACGAATTTTAAATTTCTAGAAAAAAACCAAAGTACCAGACAGCATAAAAAAGCACTAAAAAAAGTGATATAAATGAGTTCTTTTATTACCTTGTCTTTAATGTATAATTCTGCCTTAACTTGGCCTGTGATATAAACAGCTGAAGCCCCTAGCTCATTAAAGTTTTTTTCAAGATTAGAAATAAAATTTTTATTAAAATCCTCTCCTAAATCTGATTTTAGCTCAATTATAAAAAATAATTTTCTTTGATCATTAGAAATAAATAGGCTTTCTTTTTTTTTAATTTTTTCTATAAAAACATTGAAATCTTCTTTATTTTTTATCTTTTTATTAGCGACGAAAGGAAGAAAAAAATTTATATTAATTAATGAAATATCATTAAATACACTTTGGGTTAATGCAATGTTTTTATCATCAATTAAGTTATAATGAACAGCCTGCAGTTTAATTATATTTTCAAACTGAATACTTTTTTCATATTCTACTCCAACTAAAAAAAGATTACTTGAATTTATGTTTTCATCTTTTTCTATTTCAATATCGTCTGCAAATTGTAAGATTCTTTCAGAGTCATAAAAGATAGTAGGGTCTTTTAATTTAAAAATTGAAAAACCAAAACAAATTATTATAAAAAATAATAGTGTGTACTTATGTTGCCAAACAAATTTTATCATTAATTACATCAATTGGAATCGATCAATCTTTTTAATTGTTTAGCACACATGTATCCAGTTGTTCCAGCTACACTTCCACAGGGGTATGCACCAGCTCCACAATAAAAAATATTTTCATAATCACCATATAGATAAAAACTTTTTTTAATATTTTTTGAAAAATGTCTGTCATTATAATTTTGATTTTCATTTAAAGCCATATGATCAATATTGCCTTTAGGAAAATAAAAAATTTGATTTAAATCTCTGGGGCTTAAAAATTCAGTAGACACACAATCTTCAGTGTTCTTAATATATTTGAACATTATTTCTTTCACCTTTTCTTTCACCTGATTCAATTGATCACCAGTTTTTCCATATTTAATATTTTTTATAAAAAATATTAACTTATCAAATGGTTCTTTATTATTAAGTACTCTTTGAGCAGCACCTTCAGCATAAACTTGGATGTATCCTGGTGAGTAATCATTAGAATTTTTAATTACACTTTGACTAGATTTTTCAAAATCACTTAAAGTTTGATTTGAGAAAATGAAACGAAATGCAGAGTCCGAATTTTTATAGGGTGAGTTTTCTTTCCAAATTACTGGATTTTTAAAAAAAGCAGTAATTTTTCCACTTGTACCCAGAAAGTCATTATCTTCAATTTTACTCTGTAAATCTTTGTTTTTAAGAATTTTTGAGGGAGTAATTGGATCGGTTGCAAAAATCAAATAATCATAATCGATTTCATAATTTTTATTCTCTTTTTTAAATGATATTTTCATTTTATTGCTATCAATTGAAGAAATATCAGAGGACATGTGAAAATGAACACCAATTTTTTTATTGATTTTAGTAATCTCATGGCTGATCTGCCAAATACCTCCTTTAACGTATCCCCAATAGCCATTAAAAACAGATCCCGAGTCCATTAAAGGAATGGTAAATGCAGTGCCATTATTTTTAATAGAAGATGAGCCGCTCTCAATGGCAGTCATTCCCATATATATTTTAGTTTTATCAGAGGAAAAATAATGATCTAAAAGATTTTTAGCACTACCTTTTATCCATAAATCTGTAAGAGCTTGACCCAAACTATTTCTTGCTTTTTCCAATGTTGGAGTTTCTCCTTTACGACACCCCTCCCTTATAAAATCCACCACTTTATCTTCATCAATTCTAAAGCTTTCTAAATTACCTTTCTCCCCCCATTTATTTTTTAATTCTTTATCTAATTTTTTATAATCTTGATAAATTCTAGTACTTACTTTAGAATCTGGAAAATAAACAAGCTTTGGGTGTTTGGGGGCAAAAATCTTTACATTTTTTGATAATCCTGTTTCATTAAAAATGAAATCAGGCATCATTCCAAGGACAGTAGCTCCATACGCGTAATCAATAGTTTGGTTTTCTATTATTTTAGTTTTATAAGTACAAGCCCCGCCAGTGTGATTATTTTTTTCTATAACTGATACTGAAAAACCTTTTTTAGAAAGGTAATTTGCAGCTACCAGTCCGTTAATCCCACTGCCTATGATTACTACTTTTTTTCTACTCATTACTAAAATTAATTTTTAATCCGCCATAAAAATTAGCTTTAGCTGCGGGTTCATAGTACCTGCCTCCAAAAGCATTGATTCTAATGTTATCATAATAACTAGCGCCTAAAATGTTATTAAATATTAAAAAAGGATCAATTGTAATTTTTTTATAATTTATAACCTTACTGATTTTTAAATTCAAACTATTGAACTCGTCAATTTTAACAGAGTTAGAATTGTTTGCGTAAAGGTCTCCAATAACTTTTAATTGTAGGCTAACAGCAAATTTAGATTCATTTCTATAATTAATATTAAAAAACATAGTTTTTTCCGGTACACCAGGTATTTTATTTCCAGAATAATTTTTTTCGTTATCAATAAATTCATCAAATAGATATTTTCCAATACTTATAGAAGTTTTAAAAGTTAGAAAATTATTGTAGTTGTAGTGCCCCGAGAATTCCAAACCACTTCTTTTAGTTTTCCCAGCATTATTATAAAAAACTTGGCCAGGAAATTGAGAATCTTCGTAAGGCAAAACCTCGTTTTTAGTATTAGTGTTAAAATAAATTAAATCTATTTTAAATTTATTATTCACAAATCTTTTTGAAAAACCTAATTCATAGTTGACGGAATTTTGCGATTTTAAATTTTTGTTGAACCCTGAACCGATGGGTGATGATCCAAATTCATTTAATGTAGGTGTCTCAAATCCTGTAGAAACATTTACAAAAAAACGATTAAAGTTGTTTCCCTTGTAATTGATACCTAAACTTGGGTTTAAGCTGTTAAGATTAATTTTATCTGAACTATTTCCATCTGCTAAAAAACGATCATCGATTGATATAGTATTTTTATCAAATCTTATTCCGGGATTTATTACAAAACTATTTGTTTTAAAAGAACTAACTAAAAATATTCCATAGTTCATGAATTTTTCATTTTGCTCCAAAACAAGTGCTCCGATTTCTCCTTCATTATTAAAATATCTTTCTCTAAGATCTTTTTGATTCCCTAAATCAAAACCAATTTGTGTGTTAAAATTATTTTTAAAAAGCAAACTAGCTCCTAATCCCCAATATTTTCTGTCTAATTTTATTGCACCGCCACTTTTTACAGGGATGTTTCCATTAAAATTTCTTTTTGAAAAAAATAAATATTTAGAAAAAGTTAGCTTATTTGATAATTTTTTTTCAAAACTTCCACTTACCTTCAAATGTTTAATTGACTCTTTGGTGTCATAGATTATATTTCTCTCTCTGGCTTGTTTTCTATTCATTTCAACTTCCTCAATTGTAAGTCCACCAGGATCAATTGCAAATGGACTATCAACATAATTAAAACTAAGTCCATAATTCGTTTTATCATTTACTTTTTTAAATAAAGTTGCGTTAAGATTATTGTTTTTAAAACCACTATTATTTCTATATCCATTACTTTTTGTTTGACTATATAAAAAAGTGTAAGATGTTTTTTTATGCTTTTGTCCTAAAAACAATTGACTTTTATTTTTTTGATTAGAGCCTAGCGAAAAGCCAGTTCTAACAAAGTTATTTTGGACTTCTCGTAAAGTTTTAATTTTTATGACGCCTGCTGAAGAATTTCCGTAGAGGGACGAACCAATACCTCTTATAATTTCAATTTTTTCAATTATCTCCAGATTTAAGTTGTCAATTTGACTTTGACCATCTGGTGTTGTTTCTGGAACTCCATCAACAATTAATTTGATTCCTCTAATACCAAAATTTGCTCTGCTTCCAAAACCTCTAATTGAAATTCTAGAATCCTGAGCATAATTATTGTCATTTGAAATAAATATTCCAGGGATATTTTCGATGTACTCGCTTAAATTAAATTGTTCAGCAGATTTTTGAAAATCAGAATAATCTTTTACTGAAATTGCAAAGGGAATATTTATTAAATTATTTTTAATTTTAGTAACACTAACAGTTACTTCGGCTAATTTTATACTGTCTTTGACTTGATTTTGAGAGATGCAAAAAAAATGTAAAAACAAAGAACATAGAACTACACCTTTTTTAATTACCATAATTATTAGTTGATTTTGAAAGTAAATTTTTTAAATCTGACAATTCCTCTGGGCTAAAATATCTCCACTGACCAATTGGAATATCAATTTTAACATTCATAATTCTTACTCTCTTTAATTTTTTTACTCTGTATCCAAGAAACTCGCACATCCTTCTAATTTGCCTATTTAAACCTTGAGTTAAAATTATTTTAAATTCATAATCTTTCACAAATTTTACTTCACATTTTTTTGTTACTGTATTGAGAATAGGAACTCCATTACTCATTTTTTTTATAAAATCTGAATTAATAGGTTTGTCTACTACTACATGATATTCTTTTTCATGTTTATTTTTAGCTCTTAAAATTTTATTAACTATATCTCCATCATTAGTAAGGAAAATAAGCCCTTCGCTAGTTTTATCTAATCTTCCAATAGGAAAAATTCTTTGGGGGTGATTTATGTAATCAATGATGTTATCTTTTTCAACTCCTGCATCTGTAGTACAAACGATTCCTTTTGGCTTATTAAAAATCAGATACAATTTTTTAATATTTTTTTTCGAGATCTTCTCTCCATCTACAGCAATTTTATCATCCAATGAGATTTTCGTTCCCATTTCAGCAATAATACCATTTATAGTAACTCTTCCGTCTAAAATATATTGGTCAGCTTCTCTTCTTGAGCAGAAACCAGCTTGACTTAAAAATTTATTTATTCTTACTTTATTATCATTCATTATAAATCGATTAAACCTTGAGGAAGATTAAAAATTATTTTCTTTTTATTTCTTTCTAATTTTATTAAAAAGTCATCAACTAAAGGTATCATTACTTCTTTATTTTCGTTTGTATTTATTTTAACTATGGGTTGGCTGGTCTGATCATTCACTTCTTTTATTATGCCAATTTCACCCTTATGTAAATCTTCAGCTTTGAATCCAATTATTTCATGATAGTAAAATTTGTTACCATCTAATTTAGGGAGATCTTTAAGTGGTAAAAAAGTATTTCTTCTTAAAATTTTATCAGCTAAAGTTTCGCTGTCTACTCCATCAAATTTAATTTTAAGTAATGAAGATTTATGTAGTGATATCTTGACAATTGAAAAAGGGACCAAAATTTTATCAATTTCAATAAATATAGTTTTCAATTTGATTGAGGGAGATTCATCACTATCAAGCTTGAGAAGGACCTCTCCTCTAAAACTAAATTTGGATACGATTTTTCCAAGATAATAACAATCTTGTTAATGAAGATAAAATAACACTAACCAAAATGGGAAGAGATTCAATTCACATAGTACTTGCAGGCGGTGTTTTTGACATTATTCATCCAGGTCACATTTCCACATTAAATGCAGCAAAAGCGTTAGGAGATGTACTAGTAGTGGTAGTAGCAACTGACAATACAGCAGTTAAAATGAAAAAACGAAGACCAATTCACAGTCAAGAACAAAGACAAGAAT
>JAQWJH010000076.1 GCA_029248455.1 Flavobacteriaceae bacterium | reverse complement strand
TGATTACTCCCTTATTTAATGTTCCCCTAATTCCTCCATAATTAAGTAGACAAAAATCAATGTTTTTAAAAAATTTATTTTTAAAAAGGTTATTAGATTCTTCAAGCAAAATATCAGCTATAAGATTACCTAAGGTAGATTCTAATTCGCCATCCCTAATACTTAAAGATTTTGTAGAGAATCCAATTTTTTTTTGAAGTTTAATTATTTCTTTTTTATAAGGTTTAATTAATTCTTCAAGCTCATTGTTACTTGCTTGAAAATCATCAACTTTAATATTTTGAGACGAAATTTTACTAATTTGAGAATTTAGGTTATTAAATAAAAAAAACACAAGAGTTAGAGATATAACAATTTGTTTAATTTTTATATTATTTGTGTATAATATAGTTTTCAAAAATGAAATATGTAATTTTACTTAAGTTTTAAATATATGATTTTTAAATCACTACATAATAAACTATTAAATAAAAAGATTAGTAATTCCTTGGATAAGCTATCACAGCAGACTAGATTTAAACCCAATCCAATTAAAACTTTGGGTTGTATTGTTGATCCGTCTTTTCCAATCTCTGTTGAAAATTTTATTGATTTATCCATCTCTTTAGGTTTGAAAGAAAAGGATTTGAAGATTATCACATTTCAAGAGAATAAAAATATTTTTAATGTTTTTTCTGCTATGAATATTACACCAAGTTGTGTCTCTTTCTATGGAAATATTAAAGGGAAAGATTCTTTAGAGTTTGTCTCTTTTGAATATGATTTATTAATTAATTTTTTTAAATCAAATCGACTACTAACATTACTATCGTCAAAAACAAATGCAAAATTTAGGGTAGGTTTTGAATCTGTAAATTCTAATTTAAATGATTTAATTTTTTCTAATAAAATCAAAAAGTATAAAAATTTTAAATCAGAGTTAATTAAATATTTAAAAATGATCAAATGAATGAAGTTTTGGAAAAGTTTAGAGGAACTGGGGTAGCAATTGTTACACCATTTAATGATGATTTTTCTATTGATTACAATGCAATTAAAAAATTAGTAGAATATGTTATTGATGGAGGTGTAGATTACATTGTTGTTCAAGGAACAACTGGTGAATCTTCAACTTTAACTCAAGATGAAAAAATTAAATCTAGAAGAGCTTTTATTGATGCTAATAAAGAACGGGTACCATTAGTTGTTGGTATTGGATCTAACGATACGGAATCATTAATAAATTATATGAAGAGCTCTGATTTAAAAGGTTTTTCAGCTGTACTTTCTGTAACACCTTACTACAACAAACCTACGCAAGAAGGATTATTTAAGCATTATTCATTGTTGGCTCAATCCTCTAGTTTACCATTAATTCTTTATAATGTTCCTAGCAGAACTAGCTGTAATTTAGAACCTGAAACAGTTATAAGATTGGCTCAAAATAATAAAAATATAATTGGGATTAAAGAAGCAAAAGGAGATATGCAACAAATGGACTTTTTAATTAAAAATAGACCAAGTAATTTTTTGATTATTTCTGGAGATGATGAGACTGCTCCTTCAAGTATAATAAACGGAGCTGATGGTGTAATTTCAGTTGCTGCAGGATGCATTCCAAAATTGTATAATAAAATTGTAGATTCTGCTTTAAATCATAATGAATTTGAAATGCAAGAGCTACTAAGTTCAATAAAACCTTTTTTGAAAAATTTATTCGTCGAAGGTAACCCTGCGGGACTTAAATCAGCTCTTTCAATACAAAAACTTTGTAAAAATAAATTGAGATTACCACTGTTGCCAGTTTCCACTAATCTTCATGAAAAAATAGAAAAGTTCATTATTAAAAATTCTTAAAAGTTTTTATTCTTAACTTGATTTTTTAAATTAAATTTACCGAATGTTGAGAAAATTTTTAAATCTAACAATTATATTTTTAATCTGTATTTCATTTTCCTGTAATGAATTTCAAAAGGTTCTTAAAAGTGAAGATATTAAATCTAAGTATGATTTAGCAGAAACCTATTATGAGAATCAAGATTTTAGAAGGGCTAGCAGGTTGTTTGAGCAAATTAAACCAAAATACCGTGGTAAGCCTCAAGGAGAAAGAATTACCTTTTTCTATGCTAATTGTTTGTTAAATACCAAAAACTACGTATTGGCTGCTTTCGAGTTTGAAAGTTTTGCAAAAGCTTATCCTTTGAGTGAAAAAGTTGAAGATGCCAACTATTTTTCTGCTTATGCTTATTACAAACAATCACCTGTTTTTAGTTTAGATCAAAATGAAACTAACAACGCAGTAGAAAAATTACAAGAATTTATAAATAAGTATCCAAATTCAGAAAGAATGTCTTCAGCTAACGATTTAGTCCAAGAACTAAGAATTAAATTAGAATACAAAGCTTTTGAGATCGCAAAACAATACAATACTATTCGTGATTATAAATCTGCCATAATTGTTTTAGATGATTTTATTTCTGATTATCCCGGCACGCCTTACAGAGAGGATGCTTTATTTTATTTATTTGATTCTTCATACGAGTTAGCTATTAATAGTGTAGATTCCAAAATGTTGGAAAGATTAAATGACGCTAAAAAACTTTACAATGAACTAATTGAAGTTTATCCAGAATCTAAATATGTTGGTAAATCAAATAAATTGAATGAGTCTATCGATTCAAAAATTAGTACATTTGCAAATAATTAAATTTATCAAATAGAAAACATGGATTTTAAAAAAACATCTGCACCCTTAAATACTATTACATATGATAGAAATGTTGTTGATTCCAAAACAGATAATATCTATGAAGCAATTTCTATAATTTCAAAACGAACAATCCAAATTAACGAGGATATTAAAAAGGAGTTGATAGACAAGTTAGAGGAGTTTGCTAGTCCAACAGAAAGTTTGGATGAAATTTTTGAAAATAAAGAACAGATTGAAGTTTCAAAATTTTATGAAAAACTACCGAAAGCACATGCTATGGCGATTGAAAATTGGTTGTCTGAAAAAATTTATTTTAGAAACACAGAATCTAAAGAATAAATATGTCTATCCTTAATGGCAAAAATATCTTATTAGGTATTTCAGGCGGGATAGCAGCTTATAAATCTCCTTTTTTAGTTAGGTTATTAATAAAGTCTGGTGCTAACGTCCAAGTCATTATGACACCAAGCTCAAAAGATTTTGTTACCCCTCTCACATTATCTACATTATCAAATAATCCTGTTTTATCTGACTTTTTTAGTAAGGATAATAAAAATGAGTTATGGAATAATCATGTTGAGTTGGGTCTATGGGCAGATTATTTTATTATCGCACCGGCAACTGCAAATACTTTATCTAAAATGGCCTCTGCCAGAGCAGATAATTTATTAATAGCAACATATCTTTCAGCTAAGTGTCCTGTTTATTTTGCTCCAGCTATGGATTTAGATATGCATAAAAATAAAGCAAACCAAATAAACATAAATAAATTAGTTGAGTTTGGTAATCTTCACATTCCTGTAAACTCAGGTTTTTTAGCCAGTGGGTTGGAGGGTGAGGGTAGGATGCAAGAACCACGTGAAATAATTGATTTTATTTCCTCAAACATTTTAAAAGAGATGAAATTTTTTAACAAGAAAATTTTAATTACTGCTGGACCTACTTATGAAAAAATTGATTCTGTAAGATTTATTGGAAATTTTTCCAGTGGTAAAATGGGTTTTTCTCTAGCACAAACAGCTGCTAAATTAGGCGCAGAAGTATATTTAATTACTGGTCCAACTAGTTTGAACGTTACGAATTCTAGAATAGAAATTTTTAATGTTACTAGTGCAGATGAAATGTATAATATAACTAACGAATTGTTTCCTAAAGTGGATATAGCTATTCTATCTGCCGCAGTTTCTGATTACAAGCCAAAACGATTTGTGAATCATAAAATCAAAAAAGAAATCAATAGTGATTTAAACATTGAACTAGTTTCTAACGTAGATATTCTTAATCACCTTGGTAAAATAAAAAAAGAAAATCAATTATTAATAGGTTTTGCTCTTGAGTCTGATAATGAAATTGATAATGCAAAAAAGAAATTAAATAATAAAAACTTAGATGCTGTAGTACTTAATTCCTTAAATGATAAAGGAGCGGGTTTTAATAGTGATACAAATAAAATAACTTTTATTAATAATAAAAATGAAATAATTAAGTTTAATTTAAAAAGTAAGTTAGAGGTCTCCAAAGATATTTTTAATGAAATCATTAAGCTTGTACATGTTTAGAATATTTTTTTTATTGTTTTTTTTATTTCAAAATAATTTTTCTCAAGAAATAAATTGTAAGGTAATTGTAAATTCAAATCAAATCAATCAAACAAATAAATCAATATTTTCAAACTTTGAAAAATCTGCCAGCTCTTTTATTAATTCGAATAAATGGTCGAATAATAATTTTTCAAGTCATGAAAAAATCAATTTGAATGTTCTTATAACAATAGTTTCCTATTCAAATAATAGTTTCAATGCAAATTTTGAATTTCAATCTTTAAGACCAGTATTTAATTCAACATATCAAACACCTCTCTTTAACTTTATCGATAAAAATGTAGAATTTAAATATGAAGAGTTTGAAACACTTTTCTCTGTTGAAAATCAATTTCAATCAGATTTAGTTTCTTTATTATCCTTTTATGTGAATATAATTCTTGGAATTGACAACGATAGTTTTGTTCTAAATTCTGGTTCAATTTTTTATGAAAAAGCTCAACAAATTTTAAACTTAGCCAATCAAAGTGGGAATTCTAGTAATTGGCAATCATCTAGTTCTGGAGGAAGAATTAATAAGTTTTGGTTAATAGAAAATTTAAATTCTTCAAATTCTAAAGAGTTTAGAGAAATGTTATATTCTTATCACTCTAATGGATTAGATATGATGTTTGATAATAAGTTATTATCTAAAAAAAATATTTCATCGTCAATAGTATCTTTGGATAGAATGAATAGAAGGGTTCCAAATTCTTTATTACTTAAAATTTTTTTTGAAACAAAGTCTGATGAAATAATGGATATTTTTTCTTCTGGACCTGAATTTGATTCTACAAATTTATATAATCAATTAAATAGACTGGCTCCTTTTTTTTCTAATAAATGGTCAAACATTAGATAGTTAGAATTTGGTTTCATAAAGAAAACTAGATTATATTTGATTACGTCAATAATTATAATTTGTTAACCAAACTATCAATAAAAAATTTTGCTTTAATTGATTCATTAGAAATTGATTTTTCCAACGGTTTTTCCATAATTACAGGAGATACAGGATCAGGAAAATCAATACTGTTGAACGCTTTATCTTTAATAGTTGGGAAGCGTGCTGATCATACCTCTTTGAAAAACGATCAGTTTAAATGTATAATCGAGGGAGAGTTTGATTTAAAAAGCTATGAATTAAAGAAGATTTTTCTTGAAAACGATTTAGATTACTTTCAACATTCTATTCTGAGAAGAGAAATTTTACCAAATGGAAAATCCAGATCTTTTGTAAACGATTCCCCTGTTAAATTAGAGATAATGAAATCCATTGGTGAAAAATTAGTTGATATTCATACTCAAAGTCAATCATTAGTTTCATCAAAGGATGATTTCTTTTTTTCCCTAATAGATAGTCTTTCAGAACAACAAAATATTGTAACTAATTTTTCTCAAAATTTGAGTATTTATAAAGAAATGAATTTGGAATTAGAAAAATTAAACAGATTAAATGCTAGTTTACAAAATGATTATGACTATAACCAGTTTTTATTTAATGAACTTAATAATGCTAAACTAAGAGATGGTGAGCAAGAAGAATTAGAAGAAAGTTTAAAAGTTTTAAAAAATTCTGAAGAAATTATTTTATCTCTAAATGAAATTGATAATTTATTTCAAAATGATCCAAATTGTATAGAAAATCAAATAAGAAATTTAAATTCAGTATTAAATAATCTTTCAAACTACTCAGATAAATTTCAAGAATATAAAAATAGAATTGAAAGTGTTTTAATAGAATTAGATGATGTTAAATTAGAATTGAGGAATTCCTCATTGAATTTTAATCATAATTCCACTGATTTAGAGGGTTTTGAATCCAGATTAAATTTTATTTATAGTTTACAAAAAAAACATTCTGTTAATTCAATCATTCAACTTATTGAGCTTAAAGATAATCTCAAAAAAAAATTAGTCGAGAACCAGGTTGTTGGTATTGATATTGATAATTTAAAAAATGATATTTTAATTAAAGAATCTTTATTAAAAGAACAATCTAAAAAAATCTCAATTTCAAGAGAAAAAGTATTACCAAATTTAAAAATAGAGATTGAATCTATTTTAAGTTCTCTAGGGATGGAAAATGCTTCCTTTGTTTTTAATTTATCAAAATCTTTAATATATAATAAATTTGGAATTGATGTTATTGATGTATTGTTTTCTGCAAACAAAGGAATTGATTTTGCTCCTTTATTTAAAGTTGTTTCTGGTGGTGAACTTTCTAGAATTTTATTAACTATTAAATCTATTTTATCACATCATTTAAACTTACCTACTATGATTTTTGATGAAATTGACACGGGTGTGTCTGGTGAAATGTCAAATGCCATGGCTAATTTGATGTTAAAAATGAGTAAAAAAATGCAAATAATTTCAATAACCCATCTTCCTCAGGTCGCAGCAAAAGGAAATCATCATTACAATATATATAAGTATGAAAGTTTAGGGACGACTAATACAGAAATAAAAAAATTAAATAATAGAGAAAGGGTGGAAGAGATTGCTAAAATGTTGTCAGGTGATAAAATATCTTCCTCGGCTCTAAATCATGCTAAACAATTATTAAACTAATAGAATTATGTCATACAATCTTTTAAAAGGAAAAAAAGGAATTATTTTTGGAGCACTTGATGAAAGTTCAATTGCCTGGAAAACTGCTGAAAGAGTATTTGAGGAGGGCGGTGAATTTGTACTTACTAATGCACCTATTGCTTTAAGAATGGGAAATGTAGATGAATTAGCAAAAAAAACTAATTCTAAACTTATACCAGCTGATGCTACTAAGTTAGATGATTTAGAAAATCTTATAAAACAAACAATGGAACTTTTTGACGGTAAAATAGATTTTGTTTTGCATTCAATTGGTATGTCAGTTAATGTTAGGAAAGGAAGACATTACACTGATTTAAATCACGAATGGATGGGTAAAGGATGGGACGTCTCGGCTGTTTCTTTTCATAAATTACTTCAAAGCTTATATAAATTAGATGCTATGAATAAGTGGGCAAGTATAGTCGCTCTTTCATACATGGCAGCTCAAAGGGTATTTCCTAATTATAATGATATGGCAGATAACAAAGCTTATTTAGAGTCTATAGCTAGAAGCTTTGGCTATTTTTTTGGAAAGGAAAAAAATGTTAGAGTAAATACAATTTCTCAATCACCAACACCAACTACAGCTGGGAAAGGAGTCAAAGGATTTGATGGTTTTATTAATTATGCCGAAAAAATGTCTCCTCTAGGAAATGCTTCCGCGATGGATTGTGCAAATTATACTATAACTTTATTTTCAGACTTAACAAAAAGAGTCACTTTACAAAATTTGTATAATGATGGAGGATTTTCGAATGTTGGAGTCAGTCAAGAAGTAATTGATATTATATCAAAAGATGAATCTTGATTTTTAAAAGTATTAATCATATTATGGTTTAATAAAATGAAACATATTGGTCTTACTGGAGGGATTGGTTCAGGAAAAACTACTGTTTCCAAGATACTAGTAAAAAATGGTATTCCTGTATACGATTCTGATTCAAATGCAAAGTTGATTATGAATTCCTCAAATCAAATAAAAAAATTAATAATAAATCATTTTGGTAAACTTTCCTACACTAATAATAAATTAAATAATAAATATATCTCTAAAATTATTTTTAATAATCCTGTTGAGATGAATAAGATTAATTCTTTAATACACCCATTTATTCACGATAATTTCAATAATTGGAAAAATAATTTTTCTTCAAAATATGTTATTTTCGAATCAGCAATTATTTTCGAAACAGGATCTTATGAGAAATTTGATTTTAATATTATTGTCTTATCAGATCTTGAAAAAAGAATTAAAAGAGTTAAAGAAAGAGATTTTTTAAGTGAAGATGATGTTTTAAGTAGAATTAAAAGTCAGTGGATTGACGAGAAAAAAATTCGTTTTGCTGATTACGTAATAAAAAATAATAAATCTTTTAAATTTCTTGAAAACAATGTTTTAATGATGATAGATGCTCTAAATAAAAAGTTTATTTAAAATTGTAAATGAACAAGAAAATTTATTTTACACTAATCCTAATAATGAGCATAGCTCTTTTAGGTATTATCCTTGTACAATCTTTTTGGATTAAAACTACACTAGACAATAAAGAAGAACAATTTTCTCTTAATATTAATCAAGCTTTGAAGTCTGTTTCTGAGCAAATACAAAGTAGAGAATTGAGAGATTATTTAGCTGTATATCAAAAATTAATAGATAGTATAGGTTCACCAAAAGAGTCTCAATTAACAGCAGTTTTTAAATATGTTGATAGAAATGAAAACACAAATCAAACTTATATATACTCTCACGGTATTTTGGAGGAAGATTATAATATTTCAGCTAAATTATTTGAGCCAAAATCAAGCGATACAAACTCTATTCTTGAATATAAAGGAATAAAAACTACAACTATAATAGATGAAGCCTTTGATAGAGAAATGCAGAATATGAGTAGTATAGAAAGACTTCAAAGAGTTGAACGACTAACACTATTAGATAAAGCTAAATATGCTTCTGTTTTTATGGAACTTGCTGCTTTAAAGCCTATTCACAGAAGATTAACTAATATTGAACTAGAGCTATTATTACAGCGAGAATTAAGAGATAGGGATATTACTATTCCATTTCAGTACAGAGTTTTTAACGGTGAGTTTGCCACCAAAGTTGGATCTGATAATTACACAAATTTAGAGGGATTGAAAAAATATGAATCTCCATTATTTGTTAATGAAAAGGGTGACAGTGATTTTGAGCTTGTTATTGCTTTTCCAGAGAGAAAGTCATACTTGAGATCTTCGTTAAATAATTTGATTTTTTTATCATTATTATTCACTCTCACAATAATAATAACTTTTTCTTCTACTATTTATCATTTTTTAAGACAAAAAAAGGTAAACGAAATAAAATCTGATTTCATAAATAACATGAGTCACGAATTCAAAACCCCAATTGCCACTATAAAACTAGCACTCGATGCAATTAATAATGACAAAATTCAAAACGACTGGGACAAAAGAAAAAAATATTTAAAAATGATAAAGGAAGAAAATGATAGAATGAACTCACAGGTTGAGAATGTTTTAAGAATATCTCAACTTGAAAGAAAAGAAAATATTTTAAGAAAATCCTATTACGATATTCATGATATTATTGAAAATTCGGTTTCACATTTAGATTTATTGTTGAAAGAAAAAAACGTTATTCTTTCAAATGATTTTTCATCAACTTATTCAAATCTTAATATTTCAAAAGAAAGTTTTTTTAATGTCTTTGTTAATATTTTAGAAAATGCAATCAAGTATTCTGATTTTAATCCAAAAATAAATATCAAAACCTCTGATTTAAATGAATCAATTTCTATCGAGATAAAAGATAACGGAATTGGTATGAATTCGAATGTTAAAGACAAAATTTTTGAAAAATTTTACAGAGAAACTAAGGGAAATATTCACAATATCAAATGACATGGTTTAGGCTTATCTTACGTGAAAAAAATAATAGATCTTCATAATGGCACAATTTATGTTGATAGTGAATTAGGAGCGGGTAGTACTTTTACTATTAATTTGCCACACAACGATATCAAATAATATGAAAAATAATCTAAAAAATATTTTATTGGTTGAGGATGATTTAAATTTCGGTTCTGTTTTAAATGATTTTTTAAATCTTCATTCTTACAATGTTGTTTTAGCAAAAAATGGAATAGAGGGTTTAGAGAAGTTTAAAAAAAATGAATTTGGTTTATGCATTTTAGATGTTATGTTGCCTTTTAAAGATGGTTTTACCTTAGCCCGAGAGATTAGGGAGATTGATAAAGATGTTCCCTTATTTTTCTTGACAGCTAAGACTTTAAAAGACGATGTTTTAAAAGGATATAAATTAGGTGCAGACGACTATTTAACTAAACCTTTTGACTCGGACATATTATTACTAAAAATTAAATCTATTTTCAAAAGAAAAAAAATTACAGCAACCAAAGAAAACACAAAGTTCCTATACAATTTTGCTGATTTTAGTTTTAATTCTAAACTTCGAACTTTAAAATATAATTCTGAAACTAATATAAAATTATCTCCAAAAGAAAATGAATTATTAAAAATGCTATTAAATCATTTAAATGATTTGATGCCTAGAGAACTAGCATTAGTTAAAATATGGAATGATGACAATTATTTTACCTCTAGAAGTATGGATGTTTATATTGCTAAAATAAGAAAATACTTGAGCAAAGATTCGAGAATAGAAATTGAAAACATTCACGGTGAGGGGTTTAGGTTAATTGTTAAAAAATAGTATTGTTTTTTTGTCTTGGATGAAATTTTATTAACGAATCAATTAAGTGTTTTTTATTCACGTGTAGATATCTTTCTGTGGTAGTTATACTTTCATGGCCCATCATTTTTTGAATTGTAATTAAGTCTGCACCATTTTCAATTAGATGTGTAGCGAAAGAATGTCTCAAGGTATGAGGACCTATTTTTTTATTTATGTTGGATTGTTTTTTTAATTTATTTATTATAATAAATATCATATTTCTTGATAAATTTGTTCCTCTTTCATTTAGAAATAGAGTATCCTCAAAGTTTTTTTTTATCTTATGATGTTTTCGTATTTCGTTTAGATAATTATTAATGTATTCTTGAGAAAGCACACTTATTGGAACAAACCTTTCCTTATTTCCTTTTCCTGTAACTTTTATCAGCGATTCTTTGAAAAATAAATCTGAAACCTTTAAGTTAACCAGTTCAGAAACTCTTAATCCACAACTATATAACAATTCTATTATTGCAACATTTCTAATGCCAGTTTTTGATGTTAATTTAATATTAGAAATCATTTTGTCAATTTCTTTTAATGTCAAAGTTGTAGGAAGATGAACACCAATTTTTGGAGTTTCTATATTTTTCATAGGATTAATTTCAATTAATTCCTCCAAAATTAAATAATCATAAAACCTTCTTAATCCAGAAATAATTCTAGCTTGAGTTTGAGGTTTTATTTCTTTTGAAATATGGTAAATGAATTCTTTAATTTGATCTGACTGTAAAGTTAAAGGCTCCTTATTAATTTTATTTTTTTTTAAATAAACAATTAACTTTTTAACATCAAATAAATAGCTTTCAATTGTATTTAATGATAAATTTCTTTCAATTTTTAAGTAATTTTTAAAATCATTGATGGCTACATTCCATTTCATAAATTATATTAAAAAAATTAAAAGATTAAATTTTTATATTTAGACAATAATATTAAATATGAAATTACAAATTATTAACGGTCCAAATTTAAATTTATTGGGAACTAGAGAGAAAAAAATTTACGGTAACCAAGATTTTAATAAATATTTTAAAAATTTACAACTAAAATATAAAGATTTAGATCTTCACTATTTCCAATCTAATATTGAAGGTGAATTAATCAATAAAATTCAAGAGACAGGATTTGACTTTGATGGTATCATTATTAATGCTGCAGCCTACACGCATACATCTGTTGGTATTGGTGATGCTATAAGATCAATTACAACACCTGTAGTTGAGGTTCACATTTCAAATACTTACTCTAGAGAGGAGTTTAGACATAAATCTTTTTTAAGTCCTCACGTAGTTGGAATTATTTTAGGATTTGGTTTAAAAAGTTATGATTTAGCTATTTCTAGTTTTTTGAATTAACTATAAATGAATAACTTCACCATAAGCATCTGCAACTGCCTCCATAACAGCTTCACTCATTGTCGGATGAGGATGGATAGCTTTTAATACTTCATGCCCCGTAGTTTCTAGTTTTCTTCCAAGCACTGCCTCAGCAATCATATCTGTTACTCCTTCTCCAATCATGTGACAACCTAACCATTCTCCATATTTTGAATCAAAAATTACTTTTACAAATCCTTCACTTTTTCCAGAAGCTTGAGCCTTTCCCGATGCGCTAAAAGGAAATTTACCAACTTTAATTTCATAACCAGCTTCTAAGGCTTGGTCTTCTGTTAAGCCAACAGAGGCGATTTCAGGTGAGCAGTATGTACATCCAGGTACATTATCGTAATCTAATGGAGAAACATCCATCCCTTTTATTTTTTCAACACACAGGATACCTTCAGCAGATGCTACATGTGCTAAAGCTTGGCCTTGAACGACATCACCAATTGCATAGTAGCCCTTGATATTAGTTTGATAAAACTCATCAGTTGAAATTTTATCATTTTTAATATTTATTCCAATTTCCTCCAAACCAATATTTTCTATATTAGTTTTAATGCCAACAGCACTTAAAACAATGTCTGATGTGATTTTTTTATTTTCGTTACTACTTGTTTTGATATCTAATTCGACACCAGAATCTGTTAATTTAGAATTAATAACTTCAGATGAGGTTAAAAAAGTTATTCCTTTCTTTTTTAAATTTTTCTCCAATTCTTTAGAAATTTCTTTGTCCTCAACAGGAACTATTCTATTTTGAAATTCGATAACTGTAACGTCTGAACCCATCGAATTGTAAAAAAAGGCAAATTCGATTCCAATTGCACCAGATCCTACTATTGTAATATTTTTTGGTTGTTTTTCCAGTGTCATTGCCTCTCGATAGCCAATAATATTTTTTCCATCTTGTTTTAAATTTGGAAGTTCTCTTGATCTTGAACCAGTTGAAATTATAATTTTTTCAGCGTGGATTAGAGATTCTTCTTTATTATTAGTAACTGTAACAGTTTTATTGTCAGTTAATTTTCCAAAACCATTAAAGACTTTTATTTTATTTTTTTTCATTAAAAAAGCTACTCCTTTACTCATAGTATTAGCTACTTTTCTACTTCTGCTTATAACAGAGTTAAAATCTTTATTAACATCATTTACTGTTAAACCATATTCTTTAGAGTTTTTTAAGTATTCGAATACTTGAGCTGATTTTAATAAAGCTTTAGTTGGGATACAACCCCAATTTAGACAAACACCGCCTAAATTTTCTTTTTCTACAATTGCAGTTGATAAACCTAACTGAGAAGCTCTTATTGCTGTAACATATCCAGCAGGTCCTCCACCAAGAATTATTAAATCAAATTTTTCCATATTTATTTTTTATTGAATGTTAAAGCAGCTGAATTTATACAATATCGTTTGCCAGTAGTTTCTTTTGGACCATCATTAAATACATGTCCCAGATGTCCATTGCATTTAGAACATTTGACTTCAATTCTATTCATATTATGAGAAAGATCTTTAATATATAATATTGAACTTGGAATAGCTTTGTCAAAGCTTGGCCACCCACAGTTGCTTTCATATTTGTTAGTGCTATCAAAGAGAATTTGGTCACATCCTTTGCATTTATATGAACCTTTTTCAAAATGCAGGTTATATTCTCCTGTAAATGGTCTTTCTGTGTAAGAATTTCTAAGTACTTGATAACTTAGGTTGTCCAAATCATTTTTCCATTCTTTATCGCTTTTTTCCATTTTATTTATGTTTTGTGAAAAGTTATAGTTTGTCATAAAACATGACATAACTATAATTACGTAAATTTTTTTCATTTATTTAAAGATTTAAATATTAATGCATTTTTTGAAACACAATGTCTGTTGCCTGTTGTTTCTTTTGGGCCGTCATTCCAAACATTACCCAATTTCGTGCCACATTTTTTACATGTAAGAACAGTTTTATTATTTTTTATTTTATAATCTAATTTGAATTTAACTTTGTTATTCATAGACAAATCAAAACTTTTATTTTTATCGTCAGAATTATAATTATTTTCAGATTTGTAAAGCGGTTGATTACATTTTACACAATAATAAATACCCTCATTTATATTATTTGATTTTATTAATTCATTGTTTTCAACTGTAGAACCTGAAGCTTTTTTTTGTTCAATACCGTCACATCCTGAAAAAATAATAACTAATAAAATAATTAAAAAGTTCTTATTCATTTTTTTAAATAAACAATTACAAAATTACTTAATAATTTTAAAATATTTAGACAATTTGAATTAAGTATATTGCATATTATTTATTAATTAATATTATGTCTGAAAATAAATTTATTAAAGGAGACATCAAGGTTTTAAACGCATGGGCTTTTTATGATTGGGCAAATTCAGTTTATCCATTAGTTATTTCATCTGCTGTTTTTCCAATATATTATGGTTCTTTATTTGTTGACGATCTTTATGTGGAACTTCTAGGTTTTAATTTTAAAAATACTGCACTTATTAGTTTTCTAACTGCTTTTGCTTTTGTTGTGCTATCATTTATGACGCCACTTTTATCAGGAATTGCTGATTATATGGGAAATAAAAAAAAATTTTTAAAGTTTTTTTGTTATTCAGGTTCAATTTCGTGTATGGGCTTATATTGGTTCGATTTATCAAATATATATTTTGGTCTGTTTTTTTATTTTACTGCTTTAATATCTTTTTGGGCAAGTTTAGTGTTTTATAATTCATATTTACCAGATATAGCTTTTAAAAATCAACAAGATGCAATAAGCGCAAAAGGTTATGCCCTAGGATATTTTGGTAGTGTTCTTTTATTAGTTTTTAATTTAGCTATGGTTATGTATCCCGAAACTTTTGGCATTATTGGAGACAATTCTGAATCGATTGCGATGAGATATTCTTTTGTAAGTGTTGGTATTTGGTGGATTATATTTAGCCAATACACTTTTTATTTTTTACCTGCTCCAAATAAAAAAAGGGAAATTATAAAAGATGTGATTTGGAATGGATTTAAAGAAATAATTGATGTTTGGAACGAATTGAAAAAAATATCGCTAATTAAAAATTATTTAATAGCATTTTTCATTTATAGTTCTGCACTTCAAACTGTATTGCTAATTGCTGCATATTTTGGTGAACAAGAAATTATTTGGCCCGAAGGAGAAAAAACAATTGGCCTTATTGTAAGTATTTTATTAATTCAATTAATTGCGATATTTGGAGCTATTTTTACTTCAAAACTTTCACAAAAATTTGGAAATATATTTACATTAATAATTTTAAATTTATTTTGGGCTTTTTTATGTATCGGAGCTTATTTTATTAATCAACCCCTTGAATTCTACATAGCTGCTGGCTTAGTTGGTTTAGTAATGGGAGGAATACAAGCATTATCCAGATCTACCTTTTCCAAGATGATTCCAAAGACTGAAAACACAACTTCTTATTTTAGTTTTTTCGATGTGTCTCAGAAGATTAGTATTGTTTTTGGGATGACTCTGTTTGCTTTTTTAGATCAAATTACTGGAAGTATGAGAACTTCAATATTAGTTTTTGTTGTAATATTTTTACTTGGCGCATTTCTTTTAAAAAGAATTAAGATTAATGATTACTAGAATGTTATGGCATGAATCTTGAAACATATATTGTTTAAAAAAAACTAATCAGGTTATTTTTTATTTTACTGAGTATTATTCATTTTAGTATTTTTTAACCTGACATTTTGACTTTATAAATAATTTATGTCTAAAACTAAAATTTTAAATCTTGACATGATGTCATTACAGAATATTGATGAGGATTCTGATTTAATCCCCCTAATGACGTCTGATGATGAGGAAGCGATTTCCAAAGAATCATTACCTAAAAGTTTGCCAATTCTCCCATTAAAAAATACAGTAATGTTTCCAGGAGTTGTTATTCCAATAACAGCCTCTAGAGATAAGTCTATCAAATTGATTAAAGAGTCTAATATAAACTCAAAATTAATTGGAGTTGTTCTCAAAAAGATTCAACAGTTCAAAACCCTGGTCTTGACGACATTCAATCCACGGGAACAGTTGCTAAGATACTTAGAGTTTTACAAATGCCTGATGGTAATGTTACCGTAATAATTCAAGGAAAGAAACGATTTTCTATAGAAAAGGTTTTATCCGAGGAGCCCTACATAACAGCCGAAATTATTGAAATTAAGGAAGTTAAACCCTCTTTAGATAACAAGGAGTTTAATGCAACTATTGATTCTATAAAAGATATTGCTCTGCGAATAATTGAAGAGAACCCTAATATACCAAGCGAGGCTTCTTTTGCAATAAAAAATATACAAAGTGACTCTTTTCTTGTGAATTTTGTGAGTTCAAATATGAACTTAAGTGTACAAGAAAAATATGAAATTCTCAAAACTAGTGATCTTCAAAAAAGAGCTCTTATGTGTTTAAAACAAATGAACATCGAACTTCAGAGACTTTCACTTAAAAATGAGGTTCAGTCAAAAGTAAGATCTGATTTAGATCAACAACAAAGAGAGTATTTTTTACACCAACAATTAAAAACAATTCAGGAGGAACTAGGTGGTGTTTCATATGATGAAGAAATTAATGAAATGAGAATTAAAGCCACTAATAAAAAATGGTCTAAAGAAATAAAAAATCATTTTAAAAAGGAATTATCAAAATTGCAAAGAATGAATCCTCAGGTTGCAGAGTATTCCATTCAAAGAAATTATCTCGATATTTATTTAGAATTACCTTGGAATGAATATTCAAAAGATAACTTTGATTTAAAAAGAGCTCAAAAAATCCTAGATAGAGATCATTATGGTTTGAAAGATGTTAAAAGGAGAATTATAGAACATATTGCTGTTTTAAAATTAAGAAATGACATGAAATCTCCGATACTATGTTTAAATGGTCCTCCAGGTGTAGGAAAAACCTCTTTAGGAAAGTCAATTGCGGAAGCTTTGGGAAGAGAATATGTCAGAATTTCATTAGGTGGATTAAGGGACGAATCAGAAATTCGAGGACACAGAAAAACATATATTGGTGCAATGCCTGGAAGAATTATTCAAAGTTTAAAAAAGGCTAAGACTGCAAATCCTGTTTTTGTCTTAGATGAAATTGATAAACTCTCTGTTGGGAATCAAGGAGATCCCTCATCAGCAATGTTAGAAGTTTTAGACCCTGAACAAAACACTTCTTTTTATGATAATTTTATTGAATCTGGATTTGATTTGTCTAAGGTGATGTTCATAGCAACTTCAAACAATATTGCTAATGTTCAACCAGCATTAAGAGACAGAATGGAAATTGTACAAGTATCTGGATATACCATTGAAGAAAAATATCAGATTGCTAAAAAACATTTAATTCCTAAACAAATAAAAGAACATGGTCTTAAAAGAAATATTACCAAAATCAATAAATTTTCATTAATAAAAATAATTGAAGGCTACACTAGAGAGTCCGGAGTAAGAGGTTTAGAAAAACAAATTGCAAAAATTATAAGAAATATTGCAAAATCTTTAGCGATGGAAGAGAATTTTTCTTCGAATATTTCTTCTAAAGATGTAAATAAAATTTTGGGGGTTTCTATTTCTAAAGACAAGTATGAAAATAATGATATAGCTGGTGTAGTAACCGGATTAGCATGGACTCAGTTTGGCGGAGATATATTATTTATAGAATCTACATTATCCAGAGGAAAAGGTAATTTAACAATTACTGGAAACTTAGGGAAAGTAATGAAAGAATCCGCAACCATAGCCCTTGAATACATTAAATCTAACGCAAATGGATTGTCTATTGATACAAACATATTTTCAAAATATAACATACATATTCATGTTCCTGAGGGAGCAACTCCTAAAGATGGTCCAAGTGCAGGAATAACGATGTTAACCTCATTAGTGTCATTATTTACTCAAAAAAGAGTTAAATCCAAACTTGCTATGACAGGAGAAATAACTCTTAGAGGAAAGGTTCTCCCTGTTGGAGGAATTAAGGAGAAAATTTTAGCCGCTAAAAGAGCAAAAATTACTGAAATTATCTTGTGTCAAGAAAATAAAAAAAATATTGAAGAAATTGACTCAATTTACCTAAAAGGGCTTACTTTTCATTACGTTTCTAATATGCATCAAGTATTAGATATTTCAATTACCGATAAAAATGTAAAGAATTATAAAAATTTAAATGTTAAATAAAATTATAATTGCAATTGATGGTACATCATCAACAGGAAAAAGTACAATAGCTAAAAGGTTGGCAAAAAGGTTAAAATACGTTTATATCGATTCTGGAGCAATGTATAGAGCCCTGACCTTTTATGCAATTCAGAAAGAGTATATTTCCAAAAATCATTTTGATACAAATAAGCTCATTAATGATCTTTCTAATATTTATATAGATTTTAAGGAAAGTAAAGAGACTAATAAATTTGAAGTTCATTTAAATGGTATGTCAGTTGAAAAGCACATTCGATCATTATCAGTTTCAAATTTAGTTAGTAAGGTTGCTACTATTGGAAAAGTAAGAAAACAGATGGTTAAAGTTCAACACTCTTTAGGATTAAATAAAGGTATTGTTATGGACGGTCGTGATATTGGAACTGTAGTTTTTCCAAATGCTGAACTAAAATTTTATTTAGATGCATCTTCTGATTTAAGAGCAAAAAGAAGATTTAAAGAATTGATTGATTCTAATCATGATATTTCTTACAATGAAGTTTTAAGTAATATAAATTTAAGAGATGGACAAGATATGAGCAGAAAAAACTCACCCCTAACCGTAGCTTCTGATTCTATAGTTATAAATACTGATGATATATCATTAGATCAATTAGAAAACAAGTTACTTTCCCATGTAACTCCCTTATTATCAAAAAAATAAAAGATTACTTGTTTAATCTATAAATTGAGCTTATTTTCGCAATCCTTTTGAATGGTTAATATAGATTTTTAAAAGGTATTTATATTATAAACTCTTCTAATTTAATCCTTAAAATCTATAAATAAATTAGAATACAAATTTTAATCATGCCTGCACAAAAAAAAGACAGCAAACCAAAAAAAGCTGTAAAGAAAACTACTGTTTCTAAAAAAGTTTCAAAAAAATCAGCCCCCAAAGTCGCAACAATAGCCAAAACTGAAGAGCCTGTTTTGAAAACCACAATTATTGAAGAAAAAACAGATGTTAGTTCAAAAATTGGAGAACCAACTATTGAAAATCCCTCTCATGAAGATACAAATTTATCCAGTGAAAAATTTTTAAAAGATTTTGACTGGGAAAATTTTGAAGAAGGAATTGAGACTATTGAAGAAAAAAAATTAGTTGAATTAGAGAAATTAATTGAAGAAAATTTTGTTGATACTTATAACGACAGTGTCATTGAAGGTACAATAATAAATCTAACAGACAGAGAAGCTATAATTGATATTAATGCTAAATCAGAGGGTGTAATTTCACTTAATGAATTTAGATATAATCCAGATTTAAAAGTAGGCGATAAAGTTGAGGTCTTGGTAGATATTCAAGAAGACAAGACAGGTCAACTCATATTATCTCACAGAAAGGCCAGAACAATAAAAGCATGGGATAGAGTTAATGAAGCACATGATAAATCTACTGTAGTTACTGGTTTTGTAAAATGTAGAACTAAGGGGGGAATGATAGTTGATGTATTTGGCCTTGAAGCTTTTCTTCCAGGTTCACAAATCGATGTCAAGCCTATTAGAGATTATGATCAATATGTAAACAAGAATATGGAATTTAAGGTTGTTAAAATTAATCATGAATTCAAAAACGTAGTTGTTTCTCACAAAGCACTAATTGAAGCTGATATTGAAGAACAGAAAAAAGAAATTATTGGTCAGCTTGAAAAAGGTCAAGTCCTTGAGGGAATAGTCAAAAATATAACGACATATGGAGTTTTTATTGATTTGGGTGGTGTTGATGGATTAATTCATATTACGGATCTTTCTTGGAATAGAATTAATCATCCTAGTGAAATTTTAGATTTAGATCAAAAAATTAATGTTGTAATTCTTGATTTTGATGATGATAAGTCTAGAATTCAATTAGGAGTTAAACAATTAAGTCCTCACCCTTGGGAAGCATTAAATTCAGAACTTAAAGAGGGTGACAAAATAAAAGGTAAAGTATCAGTATTAGCTGATTACGGAGCTTTTATTGAAGTTGTGGACGGAGTCGAAGGTTTAGTTCATGTTTCTGAGATGTCATGGTCAACTCACTTAAGATCTGCTCAAGACTTTGTCAAGGTTGGTGATGAAGTAGAAGCGGTTGTTCTTTCACTTGACAGAGAGGAAAGAAAAATGTCTTTAGGAATTAAGCAGTTAACCTCAGATCCTTGGACCGATATTACATCTAAATACCCTGTAGGATCTAAACACAAAGGTTTAGTAAGAAACTTCACTAATTTTGGAATTTTTGTAGAGCTTGAAGAAGGTATTGATGGTTTAGTTTATATTTCTGACCTGTCATGGACAGTGAAGGTTAAGCACCCTTCTGAACTTTTCTCATCAGGTGATTCTATTGATGTTGTTGTATTAGAACTTGATTCTGAAGATAGAAAATTAAGTTTAGGCCATAAGCAAACTATGGATAATCCTTGGGATGCTTATGATAAAACTTTTGCTGAAGGAACAATTCATAATGGTACTATTTCTGACTCTAATGATAAAGGTTCTACAATAGCCTTTAATGAAGATGTTGTTGCATTTGTTCCAAGTAGACATTTGTTAAAGGAAGATGGTAATAAATTAAAAAAGGGAGAAACTTCTGATTTTAAAGTTATCGAGTATAATAAGGATTTTAAAAGAGTAGTCATGTCTCATACAATTCTATTTAAGGATGATGAGAAAAAAAATGTCAAAGAATCTTTAAAGAAAGTAAATAAGAAGGATTCCGATAAATCTACATTAGGAGATTTAGATGTTTTAGCTGATCTTAAAAAGAAAATGGATAGCGAAAAATAAACTTGATATGTATATAATTAAAAAAAACATGTATTTTAATGCATGTTTTTTTTAAATATTGTTTACCAACCAATCTCCAACCTCACTAGTTGAATAAGATTTTTCTCCATTGGCCAAATCCTCTGTAACAATAGATTGTTCAAGTGACAAATTAACGACTTTTCTAATCAATTTGGCTTCTTCTTTCAATGAAAAAGCATCTTCAAACATCATAGCAGCAGACAGTATTGTCGCTAAGGGATTAGCAATATTTTTACCTGCTGCTTGAGGGTATGAACCATGTATTGGTTCAAAAAGTGCTTTTTCTGTTCCTACAGAAGCTGAAGGCATGAGACCCATTGAACCCGAAATAACTGAAGCCTCATCAGTCAGTATATCTCCAAATAAATTTTCAGTAATTAATACATCATATGAGTTAGGCCATTGAACAAGTCTCATAGCTACTGCATCAACAAATTCATAAGAAACTTCTACTTCCGGGAAATCTTTTTCCATAGACTTCACGGTTTCTCTCCAAAGTCTAGAGGATTCTAGTACATTTGCTTTGTCAACACAACATAATTTTTTTGATCTTTTCATAGCTAATTCAAACCCTTTTTTTGCTAATCTAATTATTTCACTTCTTTTATATGTGCATGTGTCAAACGCAGTATTTCCATTATCCTTTCTGCCTCTTTCACCAAAATAAATTCCACCTGTTAATTCTCTAATAAAAATTAGATTAGTTCCTTCAATTCTTTCTTTTTTTAATGGTGATTTTTCAATTAAGGAGGGAAAGGTAAAAGTTGGTCTTATATTGGCAAAAAGACCTAATTTTTGTCTCATTTTAAGTAACCCTTGTTCTGGCCGTACTTTTGCTGATGGATCGTTATCAAATTTAGGATGTCCGATTGCTCCAAATAATATTGCATCAGATTTCATGCATATTTCGTGAGTTTCATCAGGGTATGGTTCCCCAACTTTATCAATTGCTTCTGCCCCAGTTATTGCAGGAGTCCAATTAATTGTGTGATTAAATTTCTTTGCTATTGCATTAGAAACTTTTACTGCTTGTTCAGTTACTTCCGGTCCAATACCATCTCCAGCAAGCAAAGCTATATTTAATTTCATATTATATTTAACATTTTTTCAGTGGCCTTTATAGCAGATACTGTCTGATCTGAATCGAGTCCTCTAGTTATAAATTCTTTATTGTTATTTTTCCAAGTAATAAATGTTTCACATAAAGCATCAGAATTACTTCCAGGTGGAATAGTTACTGCATAATCTACTAATATGGGAAGAAACAATTTATTATTATCATAAATTTTTTTAACAGCATTCATAAACGCATCGAATTGTCCATCACCAATTCCCGTGGCTTTAAATAAGCTACCATCAATTTCAATTTCTAGTTCTGATGAGGGATTTAACCCTTTTTTATGTTTTAACTCATAAGATTTAATCACGATTTTTTCTTTTTTATCTGAACTATTTAAAACATCTGAGATTATATAAGGTAGATCTTCCGCCGATACTCTTTCTTTTTTATCTCCTAATTCTATTATTCTTTGTGTAACTTTTTTTAAGTCTTTTTCATTTAAAAAAAGACCTAATTCTTGTAAATTTTTTCTGATATTTGCTTTTCCTGATGTTTTTCCTAATGCATATTTTCTTTTTCTTCCGAATCTTTCAGGAAGTAAGTCATTGAAATAAAGATTTTTTTTATTATCACCATCTGCATGAATACCGGCTGTTTGTGTAAATACATTTTCTCCAACAATAGGCTTGTTTGCTGGTATTCTAAAACCTGTAAATGCTGAAACTAATTTACTTACTTTGTATAAAGATTCCTCATTTAAATTAATTTTTACATTAGGAATAAAATCTCTTATTACAGCTGCAACACTTGCCATAGGAGCATTTCCAGCTCTTTCACCCATACCATTTACTGTTAAATGTAGTCCGTGACAACCTGCTCTTAAACTTTCTATTACATTTGAAACACTTAAATCATAATCATTATGTGCATGAAAATCAAAATGTGTATTTGGGTATTTTATTATTATTTCAGAGAGAAAGCTAAATGTTTCGTTTGGACTTAAAATTCCCAATGTATCGGGAAGTAAAATTCTTTCAACTTCTTGGTTTGTTAAAAAATCTAAGTACTTAAACACATAATCTTTTGAATTTTTCATTCCGTTACTCCAATCTTCTAAATAAACATTTGTATTTATATTCTGTTTTTT
>JAQWJH010000073.1 GCA_029248455.1 Flavobacteriaceae bacterium | reverse complement strand
TCTTGACTTAACTTTTTTTCAATAGCTTGTTTGATTGTGTTGGGTAAAGTGACGTCTCTTACTAAAACATCATTAATTTGAACATGTTGCGCTTCAACACCTTTTTTTAACTCATCATAAATTTCACTTTCAATAGCATCTCTTTTAGTAGAATACAATTGTTCAGGTGTATATCTTCCAACAACACTTCTTGCTACAGCTCTAATATTTGGAACAATAACTATATCTAGGTAATTGGAACCTTTAGTTTGATGCAATAAACCTAACTCATCTGCTTTGGGTTGATATAAAACAGAAACATCTAAAGAAATTTCTAGACCATTTGATGAGAGTACTTGCATTTGGCTTTCAAAAACTTCTTGTTGCTTAACATTGTACAAATAAACTTTGTTCCAAGGAGCAATAATATGAAAACCTTCACCAAGAGGAGCTTCATCAGTTACAACTCCACCTCCAAAGGTTTTAAATAGCACACCAGCTTCTCCGTAACCAATATTTACAGCTGATTTCATAAGTATAATGAAACCAAACAATACCATTATAACAACAGGCAATCCAACTTTACTTAATTTATCCATTTTTTTAATTTTAATTTATTATGTTAACATGCCACCATCGACATTTATAACCTGACCAGTGATAAAACTAGAAAGATCTGATGACAAAAATAAACAAAGATTTGCAACATCTATAGTTTTTCCTCCTCTTTTTAAGGGAATTCCTTCAATCCATTTATTTACAATTTCCTCGCTTAATTGATCGGTCATCTCGGTTTGAATAAAACCAGGTGCTACTACATTTGATCTAATGTTTCTAGAGCCTAACTCTAAAGCAATAGATTTAGAAAATCCAATAATTCCAGCTTTTGATGCCGCGTAATTAGACTGTCCTGCATTCCCTTTAACTCCAACTATTGAACTTATATTTATGATACTACCTGAACGTTTTTTTAAAAAAACTCTCTGACAAGCTTTGACCATATTGAAAACCGATTTCAAATTTGTTTCAATTACTTTATCAAAATCATCTTCACTCATTCTCATCAAAAGATTGTCCCTAGTTATTCCCGCGTTATTAATTAAAACATCAAAGGTCTCAAAATCTTTTAAAATACTTTCTATTAAAACTTGTGATTCATCATAGCTTGCTGCATTGCTTTTATAAGCTTTACATATTACACCTAAGTCTTTTATTTCATTCACTAATTTATTGGCAGATTCTACAGACTGACTGTAAGTAAAAGCAATATTTGCACCGTTTTCAGCAAGAGTTATTGCGATACCTTTTCCAATTCCTCTGCTTGCTCCAGTAATAATAACTGTTTTCCCAGATAATAAACCCATTTTAATAATTTAAAGTATATTCAAAATTAAGAATTATTGAAGAACCTCCGCTACTTTCTTTCCTATTTCAGCAGGAGAATCCACTACATGAATTCCACATTTTTTCATCACTTTTTTCTTGGCTTCTGCAGTATCATCTGTTCCACCAACTATTGCACCAGCATGACCCATTGTTCTTCCTTTTGGTGCAGTTTCTCCGGCAATAAAACCAACAATTGGTTTCTTATTTCCATTTTCTTTGACCCAAAGGGCAGCATCTGTTTCTAACTGTCCTCCAATTTCTCCAATCATCACAATACATTCCGTTTCAGAATCTTCCATAAATAATTTAATGGCATCTTTAGTAGTGGTTCCTATAATTGGATCTCCACCAATACCAATAGCAGTTGAAATTCCAAAACCTTGTTTAACTACTTGATCTGCCGCTTCATAGGTGAGAGTTCCAGATTTTGAAACCAAACCAACTTTACCTTTTTTAAATACAAAACCAGGCATAATACCTACTTTGGCCTCATCTGGTGTTATAATTCCAGGACAATTAGGACCAATCAAAGTACAGTCTTTATCTTTTAAAAATTGATTAACTTTAGTCATATCAGAAACAGGGATTCCCTCTGTTATTGCTATTATTGTTTTAATTCCCGATTCTGCAGACTCCATAATGGCATCAGCAGCAAAACCTGCTGGAACAAAAATAATTGAGGTATTAGCATCAACACTAGATACAGCCTCAGATACAGTATTAAAAACAGGCTTATCCAAATGAGTTTGACCACCTTTTCCAGGAGTTACTCCGCCAACAACATTGGTTCCGTAAGAAATCATTTGTTCTGAATGAAAAGTACCTTCACCGCCTGTAAAACCTTGTACAATAATTCTGGAATTTTTGTCTACTAAAATGCTCATATATGTATATTAATTTTTTACTCTTTCTATATAAGATCCTTTTTCAGGATCAATTTTAATTGTATCTCCTTCATTAATAAATAGTGGTACATTAATTTTTGCACCAGTTTCTAAAATAGCTGGCTTAGTTGCATTAGTGGCAGTATTTCCCTTTAAGCCTGGTTCAGTTTCTGTTATTTCTAAACTTACACTTTGAGGCATTTCAACAGAAAGACTTGAGCCATCCTCTGTATTTGTAAGAACAGTAACAATCTCACCTTCTTTTAAAAACTCATAAGAATCAAGTAAATTTTCTTCAATGGTAATTTGGTTATAATCATCAACATTCATGAAATGGTATGTTTGAGCTTCTTTATATAAAAATTGAAATCTTTTAGTTTCAACTCTAACTTCATCAATTTTATGACCAGCAGAAAAAGTATTATCTACAACCTTACCATTAGTTACACTTTTTAATTTAGTTCTAACAAAAGCAGGCCCTTTTCCAGGCTTGACATGTAAAAACTCTATAATTTTGTAAATATCATTATTGTAATGAATGCATAGTCCTTTTCTGATATCTGATGATGAAGCCATAATTTAATTTTGAAAATACCCTTTCATTATTCCTCTTTGAGAATTTTGAATAAACTGTATTATTTCGTCTCTTTCTTTTGTAGCCTCCATTTCGCCTTCAATAATTTTTACTGCCTGGGTATTGTTATATTTTTTTTGATACAAAGTTCTGTAAATAGATTGTATATCCATTATGACTTTACTACTAAAACCTCTTCTTCTTAATCCAACGGAGTTAATACCAACATAAGAAATAGGTTCTCTCGCTGCCTTAACGAATGGAGGGACATCTTTTCTTACCAATGATCCTCCAGCAACAAAAGCGTGATTTCCAATTGAACAAAACTGATGAACAGCTACCATTCCAGCTAAAATTACGTGACTGCCAACAGTAACGTGACCAGCTAGAGTTGAATTATTTGAAAAAATACAATTATTTCCAATTAAACAATCGTGTGCTATGTGAGAATAAGCCATGATCAAACAGTCCTTTCCAATAACAGTTTTGTTCCTGTCACTGGTTCCTCTATTTATAGTAACACACTCTCTCAATGTAGTATTATCACCTATAACAGCTGTAGTGTCTTCTCCGTTAAATTTTAAATCCTGAGGAACAGCTGAAATTACAGATCCAGGAAAAATTGAACAATTTTTTCCAATTCTAGCACCACTCATTATAGTTACGTTAGATCCAATCCAAGTTCCTTGACCAATTATAACATTGTTATCTATTGATGAAAAAGGTTCAACCACAACGTTTTTTGCAATTTTTGCTCCAGGGTGAATAAATGATAAAGGTTGGTACATTATGAATCTACTTTTTTAATAATTTTAGCCATTAATTCGGCTTCACTTGTTAGCTTACCATCAACGAAAGCTTGTGCTTTCATGTGACAAATACCTCTTCTCAGTGGAGACAATAACTGACATTTAAAAATTAATGTATCTCCAGGGACTACAGGTGTTTTAAATTTTGCATTGTCAATTTTAGCAAAGAAAGTCAAATAATTTTTAGGGTCTGGCACTGTGTTTAAAATCAATACTCCACCAGCTTGAGCCATTGCTTCAATTTGAAGAACTCCTGGCATAATTGGTTTTCCAGGAAAATGTCCATTAAAAAACTCTTCATTCATAGTGACATTTTTTAAACCAATAATATGATCTTTTGAAATTTCTAAAATTTTATCAAGGAATAAAAATGGAGGTCTGTGCGGTATAATATTTTTAATTTGATTTACGTCCATAACAGGAGGTTTTGACCAATCAATTTGTGGAGCTAAATTTCTCTTTTCACTTTTTATAATTGAACTCAAATGCTTAGCAAACATGGTATTGACGTAATGTCCTGGTTTATTAGCAATAACTTTCCCTCTAATTCTTATCCCTAGAAGAGCTAAATCACCAATTACGTCCAAAAGTTTATGCCTAGCAGCTTCATTAGGATAATGTAATTTTAAATTATCCAAAATACCGTTTGACTGGACTGAAAGTTTTTCTTTATTAAAAGCTTTTTTTAATTTAAGCATAGTTTCATCAGACAACTCTTTATCAACATAAACAATAGCATTATTTAAATCTCCTCCTTTAATTAATCCATTATCTACAAGCATTTCAATTTCATGTAGAAAACTAAAAGTCCTCGCATTAGAGAATTCATCATTAAATTGGGAGAGATTTTTCATTGTGGCATTTTGTGTGCCCAAAATCTTTGTGCCAAAATCGACCATAGCAGTGACTTCATAATTTTCAGATGGAATAACAGTAATATCACTTCCACTATCCTCGTCGTAATATGAAATAGGTTCTTTTACAACATATTCCTCTCTAGTTACGTCCTGCTTTTTGAGACCAGCTTTTTTTAACGCCTCCACAAAGTATTTTGATGATCCGTCCATTATAGGTGGTTCTGGAGCATCAAGCTCAATTAAAATATTGTCTATTCCCATGCCAACAAGCGCGGCCAGGACATGTTCTGAGGTCCTAATCTTAATACCGTTCTTATCTAAGTTAGTTCCTCTATCGGTATTAACAACAAAATTAATATTCGCTTCAATTAAAGGTTTTTCAGGAAGATCAACCCTGCAAAAAACATAACCTTGATTTTCTTTGGCAGGTTTAAAGGTCAAATTAACTTCTTGACCGGTATGAATACCTACACCCTTCAAAGAGACTGGTTTTAAAATAGTATGTTGTTTAAGCATCTTTATTGTTTTTTAAAAGCTTTTGAACTGATTTCATTATCGACGGAAGATTTCTAAAATGAACATAGGCTTTATTAAAATCTATGTATTTTATTGCAGGACTTCCCATTACTGAGGAATTTGATTTGATGCTTTTGAAAACACCTGCTTGAGCTTGAATCATAACCTGATCTCCAATTGTCAAATGACCAGCTATTCCAGCTTGTCCACCAATCATACAATTTTTTCCAATTGAAGTTGATCCAGCTATACCAACACAGGATGCAATTACCGTATTTTCTCCAATTACAACATTGTGAGCAACTTGTATTAAATTATCTAACTTAACTCCTTTTTTTAAAATTGTAGACCCAAGTGTGGCTTTATCAATTGAACAGTTAGACCCAATTTCAACATCGTCTTCAATTAAAACATTGCCATTATGACTTACTTTAATCTGACGACCTTCATTATCCAAATTAAAACCAAAACCATCGGAGCCAATAACTGTTCCTGAATGTATAATACAATTTTTTCCAATAATTGAATTGGGATACAACTTAACTCCAGGGTAAATTATTGTATTATCACCAACAGAAACATTTTCGCCAATATAAACTTGTGCGTAAATCTTTACATTCTTTCCAATTTTCGACTTTGATTTGCAAACTGAAAATGCCCCAAAAAATAAATCATCATGGAAAGAAACGCTTTTGTCGATGTGAGAGTTTTTATCAATTCCTTTCAAATTTATTTCACTTTTACCAAAGTGATCCAATAACTTAGAAAATGATTCGTTGGGATTATCAACCCTAATAAGAGTTGATTTTATAGATCTTTCTAATTGCAGTTTTTTATCAACAATGATAATAGATGAATTAGATGAGTATAAATAATCAATGTATTTAGGATTTCCTAAAAAAGATAAGGAGTTTTTTACGCCACTTTCAATTTTTGAAAGTTTGTTAATATAAACGGAGTCATCTCCCTCAACAATTCCATTTAACATTTTAGCAATTGTAATTGCAGTTAATTTCATCGACGCAAAAGTATGAAAAATGAATTAATTAGATTTTTAATATTAAAAAATAATATTTGTTAGAATTTATAATTAATTAAATTTGAATTAGTGAATGTATCAATGAAAAATATTTTATGGATTGATGATGAAATTAACCATTTCAAGTCTCATGTCCTTTTTTTAGAAAAAAAAGGGTATAAAATAACAACATGTAAAAGTGGAGCTGAGGGAATAGATAATATTTCAAAAAACACATATGATGCAATACTTTTGGATCAAAATATGCCAGGTTTATCAGGCACTGAGACAATAGAAATAATTAAAAAAAATAATTCAGACATTCCCTTATTAATGATTTCTCAAAATTATGATAATGACACAGTAGAGGACGCCATAGGATTAAAAATAAGTGATTATTTAGTTAAACCTCTTAATCCGAATCAAATATTAATGAGTTTAACTAAAATTTTCAGAAAAAAAGAAATAATTAGCAGTAAAACTATTTCTAATTATCAAAAAATATTTTTGGACTTAAACAGTAAAATTAATTATTCAGAAACAATAGAAGAATGGATAGATGTTTACAAAACTCTTACTTTTTGGGAATTAGAATTATGTGAAATTGGGGAAAAAGATATTTATGAAATTCTTTTATCTCAAAAAAAACAAGCAAATAAATTATATTCAAATTTCATTGAAAATAATTATCAAGATTTAATCCATAATAGCAACTACCTTTCTTCGATTAATTTATTTAAAAAAAAAATAGGTCCAGAATTATCAAAAAACCATTCAACTTTAATGATTTTAATTGATAATTTAAGATTTGATCAGTGGAAATCAATCGAACCGCACGTAATTGAAAATTGTTATGTAAAAACAGATTTAATTTATTCTAGTATACTACCAACCACAACTCAATATGCAAGAAACTCAATTTTTTCAGGGTTAAGTCCGTTGGAAATTAGTAATATTCATTCAAAGTATTGGATTAATGAAACTAGTGAGGATGGAAAGAATAAATTTGAAAATGAATTACTAAATGAGCAGTTTATTAGATTAGGTTTAAAAAATAATTTCAAATATCATAAAATCTCAAATTCAAAGGATGGTGAATTATTTTTAAATAATTTGTACAATCAGAAAAAAAACGATTTAACTGTACTAGTTTATAATTTTGTTGATATGATTTCACACGCCAAAAAAGATGTTAAATTTATCAAAGAATTGGCTTCGAGCGATAAAGCTTATAGAGAACTTACTAGAGGATGGTATAAAAACTCTAAACTAAACGAAATCGTAAAAAAAGCTAAAATTTTAGGTTTTAAAATAATTTTAACTTCAGATCATGGTACTATTAGTGTTGAGAAACCTGCTTTGGTTTCTGGCGATAAAGAAATTTCTAATAATTTAAGATACAAAACATCAAAACAAATTCACTCGACTAAAAAAGAAGTATTAAGTTTAAAGGAACCCTCAGACTTTTTACTTCCATCTAATTACTTATCAAGTTGTTATATTTTTGCGAAAG
>JAQWJH010000035.1 GCA_029248455.1 Flavobacteriaceae bacterium | reverse complement strand
GGGGAAAGTATGATGATATCGAAAAAGACGATTCTTCTTCAAACGATGGTGAAGTTTCTCATTTTCAAGCTTTAGCTACTGCTGTTTCAGGTACTGTTGGAAACGGAAATATTGCTGGTGTTGCCTTAGCAATTGCGTTAGGTGGACCTGGAGCAACTTTTTGGATGATTATTTGTGGTTTAATTGGTATGTCATCAAAATTTGTTGAGTGTACATTAGGTGTTCAGTATCGTGATGTTGGAGCTGATGGAACTATTTATGGAGGACCGATGTATTATTTAACGAAAGGTTTAAAAGAGAAAGGTTTTGAGACTTTAGGTAAAATTGCTGCTGTATTTTTTGCAATTTTTTGTATTGGAGGATCGTTTGGAGGTGGAAATGCAGCACAATCTAATCAAGCCACTCTTGTGCTAAAACAATTGTTAGGTTTAGAAAGTTCAAGCGCAGGCGCAATTATAGGGCTTGTTTTAGCAATTTTAGTTGGAATAATTATTATTGGGGGAATTAAAAGAATTGCCTCAGTTACAGAGAAAATAGTTCCTTTTATGGCTCTTCTTTATTTGATTGCTTGTCTATATATATTGCTAATAAACTTTACTTTAATAGATGATGCAATTTCTCTTATAGTTAATGAAGCTTTTAATCCAACTGCAATGGGTGTTGGAGGATTTATTGGAGTTTTAATGGTAGGTTTTAAAAGAGCTGCCTTTTCAAATGAGGCTGGAGTTGGTTCAGCATCTATAGCTCACTCAGCAGTAAAAACCAAATATTCAGCTTCTGAGGGTTTAGTTGCTTTATTGGAACCTTTTATTGATACTGTAGTGATTTGTACAATGACAGCTCTTGTCATCATAATTTTTAATTTTGGAGGATATTTTGAATACGGAGGAGATGGTATGGGAACAGTTTTAATTGATGGCGTTCCTTTTGAAGGAGCTGGAATTACATCCCAAGCATTTGCACAGTATATTCCTTTTTCTGATATATTTTTAACAATAGCAGTTGTTTTATTTGCGGTCTCTACAATGATTTCATGGTCTTATTATGGATTACAATCTTGGAAATATTTATTTGGAAGAGGACAAGTGGCAGATATTACCTACAAGCTAATTTTTTGCATGTTTGTTGTAATTGGTTCTGCTGCTAGTATGAATTCAATATGGGACTTTTCCGATGCAATGATTTTTGCCATGGTTTTTCCTAACATGATTGGATTATTTTTCTTATTTCCTGTTGTTAAAAAAGAATTGGAAAAGTATTTAAAAGCAATCAAATAATATTAATTATTTATAATTCTCAGTTTTTTTTAAAAATTAACAAATAATTTTTTAGGAACTAAAAATGTTTTTATATTTGCTACCTATTTAAAATTAAATATGTTAATTATTCCAGTAAAAGAAGGTGAAAACATTGACAGAGCTCTCAAGAGATTTAAACGTAAGTTTGATAAAACTGGAGCAATGAAAAACCTTAGAGCGAGACAAGCTTTTATTAAGCCATCAGTTAAAAATAGAGATAAGATCAAAAAAGCTGCATACGTGCAGAATCTTAGAGATCTTGAAAATATATAATTTCTCTTAAATCTTTTTTCATTTAAAAGTTCTTAACTTTAAATTCTGTTAAGACCTATATGTATTTTTCAAACTTTTTTGATTATCTCTCAAACGAAAAAAAGTATTCTAAAAATACTATCACCGCTTATAAAAAAGATCTAAATACATTTAATGTTTTTTGTAAAAATGAACATGGTATAAATAACATTTCAAAAATACCTTATTCAATTATTAGAAGCTGGATAGTTAATCTGTCAGACTCCAATTTATCGCCCTTAACAATTAATCGAAAAATATCAGCTCTGAGTCGTTATTATGATTTTTTGATTAAACTTGAACAAATTGATGAATCACCAACTAAAAATCACAAAAGGTTAAAGGTTCAGTCAAAAATTATAATACCATTTACCGAGGAAGAGGTGTTTTCCGTAATAAATGTTTTTGACGATACGTTTGAAGGTAAACGAGATATGTTAATTATAGATACGCTATATTCCACTGGAATCAGACGAGATGAACTTATCAAAATAAAATTAAATGATCTTTTGTTTGATGAAAATTTAATTAAAATTCAAGGAAAGAGAAATAAGGAGAGGTTAGTTCCAATACTACCATCATTATTACAAAACATTAATAATTATATTAAACTAAGATCTAACATTAAATCATCAATTAACAACCTATTTATCACAAAAAAAGGAACACAAATCGGTCCATCTTTAGTTTATAGGGTTGTAAAAAAATATTTCTCAAAAGTTTCTTCAAAAGTTAAAATTAGCCCCCATGTCTTAAGACATTCGTTTGCAACACACCTTTTAAATAATGGAGCAGGTATTAATACAATTAAAGAAATTTTAGGACACTCAAGTCTTGCTTCTACTCAGATTTATACGAAAATTAAGTTACCAAAAATTATTAGTGATTATAAGAATAATCATCCAAGAGAAATTAAAAAGAGCTAAGTTTGTTTTTTTTTAAAAAATCGTTAATTTTCTTTTGATTGAAAAAAAATAAATCTATACATTTGCCATCCATTGAAAAATGGAAAAGCCGATGTAGCTCAGCTGGCTAGAGCAGCTGATTTGTAATCAGCAGGTCGTGGGTTCGA
>JAQWJH010000123.1 GCA_029248455.1 Flavobacteriaceae bacterium | reverse complement strand
AAAGAACAGGATTTTTTCGATAACTACTCATTTTTAATGCAACTTGGTTTATTAGAATAAATTTTTTGAAACAAGTTTTTATTAATCCTAAGTAAGATTCCAAGAAAAAACGGTTACACTTTATAAAAGTATGACCGTTTTATTGTTTTAGTAGCGGGAACAGGACTCGAACCTGTGACCTTCGGGTTATGAGCCCGACGAGCTACCTACTGCTCTATCCCGCGATATGTCGGCGAATTTACAACATTTTTAATTTATAGAAAAAAGTAATCTCAATTATAATTAAGCACCTTACATTTGTAATTAAATGCATAGATCTGGTTTTGTAAATATCATTGGCAATCCTAATGTTGGAAAATCTACCCTAACAAATCTCTTCGTTGGAGAAAAGTTAAGTATAATTACTCACAAAGCTCAGACCACAAGACACAGAATATTAGGGATAGTTAATTCAGAAAATTATCAAATGGTAATTTCAGATACACCAGGCATTTTAAAACCTGCTCATAAACTTCATGAATCTATGATGGATTTTGTAAACATGACTTTTGATGATGCAGATATTTTAATTTATATGGTTGAATATAAAGATCACAATTTGAAAAGTCTTAATCTTTTAAAAAAAATTAAATCAACTAAAACTCCTTTATTTTTAATTATAAACAAAATTGATACCATTAATCAAATCAAGTTAGAAAATGAAATTGATCATTGGAAATCTGTTTTACCAAATGCAGAAATATGGTCAATTTCTGCGAAAGAAAAGTTTAATGTTATTGAACTGAAAAATAGAATTATTGAATTATTGCCTGAGGGACCCGCTTATTTTCCAAAGGATCAAATAACTGATAAGCCTGAAAGATTTTTTGTAAATGAAATTATAAGAGAAAAAATATTAATCAATTTTAAAAAGGAAATTCCATACTCTGTTGAAGTCGTTACAGAATCATTTGATGAAGAAGTTAATATTATTAGAATCAGATCCATCATTATGGTTGAAAGAAATAGCCAGAAAGGTATAATTATTGGTCATAAAGGGGATGCCATTAAAAAAGTTGGCACTGATTCTAGAATAGATTTGGAAGTTTTTTTTAATAAAAAAATTTTTTTGGATCTTCAAGTAAAAGTTAATAAAAATTGGAAATCAAGCGATAAACAACTAAAAAAATTTGGTTATAATCAAAAATGAAATAGTTGATTTAAAACATTAGATTTGTATCCCCAATAAAAAAAAATGAGTTCCATAGTAGCTATCGTAGGAAGACCCAATGTTGGAAAATCCACTCTTTTTAATCGTTTAATTCAAAAACGGGAAGCTATTGTTGATTCTGTGAGCGGAGTAACAAGGGACAGACATTATGGTTTTTCTTTTTGGAATGGCAAGGATTTTACCGTGATTGATACAGGAGGATATATGCTGGGAGGAGAAGATAATTTTGAAAAGGAAATAAATGATCAGGTAATGATTGCTATTGACGAATCTGATATTATAATTTTTGCTGTTGATGTTGATAGTGGGCTAAATACTATGGATCAAGAAATTGGCAGACTATTACACAAATCAAATAAACAAGTTATTCTTGCAGTAAATAAAGTTGATAATCATAAAAGACAAATTGATTCAAATGAGTTTCATTCTTTGGGTTTTGAAAAGTCTTTTAATATTTCTGCTATAAATGGTAGTGGAACCGGTGAATTGTTAGACGAATTGGTTACTTATTTACCTGATGATTCAAAAAACGAGGAAAGTGATATTCCGGGTTTTGCCGTTGTTGGGAGGCCAAATGCAGGTAAATCATCTTTTATAAATGCTTTGTTAGGAAACGATCGTTATGTTGTAACTGATATAGCTGGAACAACAAGAGATAGTATTGATACGCATTTTAATCGTTTTGGTTTTGATTTTAAATTAATAGATACAGCTGGAATAAGAAAGAAGTCTAAAATAAATGATGATGTAGAATTTTATTCTGTAGTTAGATCAATAAGAACAATTGAAAATGCGGACGTTTGTCTGATATTATTTGATGCTACTAGATCTTTTGATACTCAGGTGAAAAATATTTTTTGGTTATCAGCAAGAAATAATAAAGGCATTGTTATTCTAGTCAATAAATGGGATCTGGTTGATAAAAAAACAAATACTATCAAGTTAATTGAAGAAGGAATAAGAAAAGAAATAGAACCATTTGTCGATGTGCCTATAGTCTTTATATCAAGTCTTACAAAACAAAGAATATTTAAAGCCATTGAAACGGCAATGCAAGTTTATAAAAGCAGAAAAAAGAGTATTGTGACTAGAAAATTTAATGATGTATTGTTGCCAATTATTCAAAAAACTCCTCCGCCAGCTTACAAGGGTAAATATGTAAAAATTAAGTTCTGTACGCAATTACCATCATCTTTTCCGCAATTTGCATTTTTTTGTAATTTACCTCAATATGTAAAAGATCCTTATAAAAGGTTTATTGAAAATAAAATTAGAGAAAATTATGACTTTAGCGGAGTTCCTATAAATATCTTTTTTAGAAAAAAATAATTCATTCAAATCTCTCCTTTTATGTTTATGAGGGTAGCTTTAATTTTCTCCAATTTTTTTATTACCTCAAAATTTTTGTTTAGAATTTTTAATTGCTCTTTTGCACCCTCAAGGGTATATCCTTTTTCCTTAACTAAATGATGAATAGTTTGAAAATTCTCTATGTCAATTGAGGAATATCTTCTAGTTCCTTTACTATTTTTTTTTGGTTTAAGAATTTCAAATTCTTTTTCCCAAAACCTTATTAAGGACGAATTAACATTGAATGCTTTGGAAACTTCTCCAATAGTATAATAAAGTTTTTCAGGAAGATTGACATGCATTAATCTAGGGATTGGTTTTCTTGATTGGCAAGTTTTAATAATGCATCAAATTCATCAGGAGATAAATCTCCGTAATAAAAATTTATTGGATTATATTTTTTTCCATCTTTTCGAACCTCGTAGTGTAAGTGAGGAGCCTGAGATCTTCCAGTACTTCCAACAAAACCTATGATATCCCCTTTTTTTACTTTTTGATTTCTTTTAACATTATACTTATTTAGATGAGCATAAAGGGTAACATAACCAAATCCATGATCAATTCTAATATGCTTTCCATATCCTGAAGATCTTGCATCAGCTCTTATAATTTTACCATCACTTGCAGCATAAATAGGAGTACCTCTTGGTGCAGTAAAATCCATTCCACCATGCATTTTTCTAGATTTATCGAATGGATCTGTTCTGTAACCAAAACCTGAGGCCATTCTAGTTAAATCATCATTTTTGATGGGTTGAATGGAGGGAATAGAAGCAAGTAATTTTTCTTTATCACTTGCCAACCTTTCAATTTCGTCTAGGGATTTGGATTGAATAACAATTTGTTTTGTTAAAATTTCTATTTTTTTTGTTGTTTCAACTACCAAATCAGAATTTTCAAATCCTTTTAAGTTCTCATATCGATTTATTCCACCAAAACCAGCTTTCCTAACATCACTTGGAATTGGACTAGTTTCAAATAAGACTCGATAAATATTATTGTCTCTTTGCTCAATATCTTCAAGAACTATATTTAGTTGATCGATTTTTTTGTTTAATAAATTAAATTGAAGTTTGAAGTTTGAAATTTCTCTAGCTTGAGTGAGTTCTGTAGGCGTATTTATTAATGGTGATTTAAGAAGAATCAATAAAACCATAATGCCAAAAAACATTGAACTAATTAGAAAAGCTAGTATATTTCTAATTTGAGTAGATTTATTAACTTCTACCTTTCTATATGACAGAGAATTTTTATCGTAATAATACTTGGTCTTAAACATTAACTAATTTGTGTTATTTTTACTCAAGTTTTATGATTGAACACATTACAAAGATATAAAATTGTTTTTTTTATAATACTAACTTAAATATCAACAATGAATTCCAATAAAGTTAGGTCTGAATTTTTAAATTTCTTTAAAGATAAAATGCATCAAGTAGTTAAATCTGCTCCTATGGTTATTAAAAACGATCCTACTTTGATGTTTACCAATGCTGGAATGAATCAATTTAAAGATTATTTTCTAGGGAACTCTATTAGCGATTTTAATAGGGTGGTAGACACTCAAAAATGTTTAAGAGTTTCAGGAAAGCATAATGATCTAGAAGAAGTGGGTATTGATACTTATCATCATACTATGTTTGAAATGCTAGGTAATTGGAGCTTCGGCGATTACTTCAAAAAAGAAGCTATCCAATGGGCTTGGGAACTTCTTACAGAAGTGTATAAAATTGATAAGAGTTCTCTTTATGTAACAATATTTGAAGGATCAAAAAAAGATGATACAAAAATTGACTCAGATTCGTATGATATTTGGAAAGAAATTATTGATAGTGATAAAATAATTCTGGGCAATAAAGAAGATAATTTCTGGGAAATGGGTGATATTGGTCCTTGTGGTCCATGTTCAGAAATCCATGTTGATATCAGATCAATTGATGATAAAAATAAAGTGCCTGGAAAAGAATTAGTTAATAAAGATCATCCTGAGGTTATAGAAATTTGGAATTTAGTTTTTATTGAATTTAATAGAAAGTCTGATGGTTCTCTTGAAAAACTTCCTATGAAACATGTTGATACTGGAATGGGTTTCGAGAGATTATGTATGGTTTTACAGGGAGTTAAATCAAATTATGATACAGATGTTTTTAAACCATTAATTAGTAAACTCGAAAGTGTAAGTAATAAGTCTTACGGAAAAGATAAAAAAACAGATATTGCTGTAAGAGTAATAGTAGATCATTTAAGAGCAGTCTCTTTTTCAATTGCGGATGGTCAATTACCCTCAAACACAGGTGCGGGTTATGTGATAAGAAGAATTCTTAGAAGAGCTATTCGTTATGGTTATACATTTTTGAATCAAAAAAATCCATTTATTTATAAGCTTGTGAGTTCTTTAGCTTCTCAGTTTTCGGATGCTTACCCTGAATTAAAAAGTCAAATAGAAATAATCGAAAATGTGATTAAGGAGGAGGAATTATCTTTCTTAAGAACTCTTGAAAAAGGTATATTAAAATTAAATGAAATAATTTCAAATTTAAATGAAACAATAGTCCCTGGGTCTAGTGCTTTTGAACTATACGACACTTTTGGTTTTCCAAAAGATTTGACAGCTCTTATTTTGAAAGAAAATGGAATGACTTTTAATGAAAAAGAATTTTATTCATTAATGGATGTTCAAAAAAGTAGATCAAAATCTAATTTAATTTTATCCAATGAAGATTGGAACATTATTGATGAATCTACTGAAACAGAATTTGTTGGGTATGATGTATTACATTCAGAATCTAAAATTTTAAAATATAGAAAACATAAAAGTAAAAAAGGGGATTTAAGTTTTCAAGTTGTTTTTGACAAAACTCCCTTTTATCCCGAGGGTGGTGGACAAGTTGGAGATTCAGGATTGTTAGATTCTAAATTTAGAATCACAAACACTTATAAGGAAAATGATACAATTATACATTTAATGGACTCACTTCCTGACGAATTAGGCAAACGCTATAATTTGTCTGTAAACGAATCAAAAAGATTTTCATGTTCATGTAATCATACAGCAACACATTTACTTCATCAAGCATTAAGATCAATATTAGGTGAACATGTTCAACAGAAAGGATCTATGGTTTCAGAAAGTTATTTAAGATTTGATTTTTCACATTTCTCAAAGTTATCTTCAAAAGATTTAGAACAAGTTCAAGATTTTGTAAATGAAAAAATCATTAATCAAATTTATCTTGAAGAAAACAGAAACGCTTCTTATGAACAATGTATAGCTTCAGGTGTAATTGCTCTTTTCGGAGAAAAGTATGGAGAAGTTGTCCGTTCTATAAAATTTGGAAAATCACATGAGTTGTGTGGAGGAACTCACGTTAAAAATACAGCTGATTTAAGAGGCTTTGTTATAATTTCTGAATCAGCAATATCTACAGGAATTAGAAGAATTGAAGCAATCAGTGGAACTAATGCAATAAATTATTTATTCACTCAATCAAAAATGCTCAGGGAAGTTGGAAAAATTTTAATGAATGAAAAGGAACCTATTTCTGCATTAAATAAATTAAAAAATCAAAACTTACTGGTAAATAAAAAAATAGAAAAAATAAATAACGAGTTAGTTAAATACTACTTAAAAGATTTAACTCAAAATATTGAATTAGTAAATGAAATAAATTTTTGCTCATTTCAATTAACTTCTGACATAAAAAATTTAAAAAATTTAGCATTTAAAGCATCAAAAAATATTAATAATATGTTCTTGGTTCTTTACTCAAATTATGAAGGAAAAGCTCATGTTGTGTGCTATATTTCAAAAGAAATAGTTGATTCTAATAATTTAAATGCAAAAGATGTGATAGATAAATTAGCAATTCTAATTAACGGCTCAGGTGGTGGACAACCATTTTTTGCTTCCGCATCTGGCAATAATTTTATTGAGCCAAAACATTTGTTTGCTAAAGCAAAAGAATTAGTTAGTATTTGAAGAATTTTCAGGTGGAAAGACTGATAAAATTTTATTTACATATTCATCTAGAAGTTCATCTCTATTCATCTTAGAGGATGATAAAAATCCTACTCCTTTACCCTGCCATACTAATTGTTTTGAATTAGAATCAATGATGTCAATATAAAGTATGCCTTGGGATCTGGTGTGAGCTAATCTGCTATAATTTCTACCATAGTAAGGATACCAACCCATAGTGAAAGGACTATAAATAGTATTATCAATATAAATATTATCTGAAGATTTAGTAGAAATATTAATTAACAGATCAGGTTCATTCATTATTTTCATTCCTCTTGAAGTGAGATTCTTTTCAATTGATCTAAGAATTCTTTTTTTGTCTAAGTCTGAAATCTCAACTTTATCAATACCGTTTTTATAAAAAGCAAACGATTTATAGTTACTAAAATCTGCCTCAGAATCAAAATCAGAGTAAACTTTTATTGAATTACAACTAGTAAAGAATAGTCCTGCGACAAAAATAATTAATAAATATTGGTAAAAGTTTTTCATTTTAATTTTTCTCTAAATAAATCAACAACTGTGCCTAATTTGATAATTAAATAAATTTTATTTCTTTTATAAAGTTAAATAATAATATTTATGATGTTTTATTTTAAAGAAATCAAGTCTGAAAATCAAGAAATTAAGTTACCCATTTTTAAAAATAATAATATTAGAGTTTTTATCAAAAGGGAGGATTTAATTCATTCAATCATTTCAGGAAATAAGTTTAGAAAATTAAAATATAATGTAGAAAAAGCTTTAATCGATAAAAAAGATCAAATTATAACTTTTGGCGGGGCTTTCTCAAATCATATTCTAGCGACTGCTTATATTGGAAAACTAACTAATCTTAAAACTATTGGAATAATTCGTGGGGATGAACTGTTAAATAAAAAATTGAATTCAACATTACAAAATTGTAAAAATTTTGGTATGAAATTTCTGTTTATCTCAAGAACAGATTATAAAAAAAGAAATAACGCAGAATATATTAATACTTTAAGAAAAAAGTATACAAATTCTTTTATAATACCAGAGGGTGGGACTAATTATCTTGGTGTGAAGGGTTGTGAGGAAATTTTAGAAAAAGATGATGATTTTTTTGATGTAATTTGTTGTCCTGTGGGTTCTGGTGGCACAATCGCTGGCTTAATTAATTCAAAAAAAAAATTTCAAAAAATTTTAGGGTTTTCTGCGTTAAAATCTAGTAATATAAATAATGTAATCACTAAATTTGTAAATAATAATGATTGGAAAATTTTTGATGATAATTTTTTCAAAGGGTATTCAAAAATAGACAATAGACTTGTTAATTTTATCAATGATATAAATAAACAAACGGGCATATTACTTGATCCAATATATAATTCTAAAATGTTATATCATATTATAAAAATGATTTCTAACGATCAGTGGATATATGGAAAAAAAATTTTACTAATAAATACAGGGGGTCATCAGTCAATTAATGAAATCAATTTTAAGTTAAAGAAAAAAGGATGCGAAATTATAAACCATTAATTTTTATTTTTTTATTTTTTTTAAGCTCTTGTGGTGTTAAAAAACTATCCTACAAAGACAATAATCCAAAAAAAATTAAAAATAAATCATCAAAGTCTGTTAATCGTTTTTTTAAATCGATGACAAGCGAGGAACGAACACATTGGTACGTAAATACGTATTCACAAATTGCCATTAATGAAATGAAAAAATTTGGAATTCCAGCAAGTATAACAATGGCTCAAGGAATCTTAGAGTCTAGTTCTGGAAATGGAGGACTAGCTTTAAAATCGAATAATCACTTTGGTATTAAATGTCATTCAGGATGGAAAGGTAAAAAAGTTTATCATGACGACGATGCTAGGGGAGAATGTTTTAGAAAATATAAAAATCCTGAAAAATCATATCGTGATCATTCAATTTTTCTTAAAACAAGAGACAGATACAGTTCTCTTTTCAAACTTCGAAGAAACAATTATGTTGGGTGGTCAATCGGTTTAAAAAAAGCTGGTTATGCTACTGATCCAGCCTATGCTGATAAATTAATTTCCTTAATTGAGCGATATGAACTTTGGAAATTGGATGGTTCTAAAAAACCATTAAATTTTAGAAAAGAAAAAAAAAATATAAAAAAAAATAACTCTATTTCAAAAATAAAAGAATCTAAAAATTTAGAAGATGTTTATATCGTTAAAAAAGGTGATACACTATATTCAATTTCTAAAAAGTCAGGAATTAGTGTAAAAAATTTAGTGAAGATTAATAATATTTCTGGAAATAGTCTAAATATAGGTCAGGTTTTAAAATTAAAATAAATGCTGTACAAAAGAAGTAGTGAACTATTCAAGCAGGCAAAAGAAGTAATTCCAGGCGGAGTTAACTCACCTGTTAGAGCTTTCAAATCTGTTGGTGGATCTCCAATCTTTGCTTCAAAAGCTAAAGGTGCTTACGTTTATGATGAGGATGGTAATCGATTTATAGATTATATATCTTCATGGGGACCAATGATTTTAGGCCATGCCCATCCAAATGTTATTAACGCTATTTCTAAAACAGCAAAAAAAGGGACCTCATTTGGTATGCCAACTTCACTGGAAACAGATTTAGCCAAGTTATCTCTTTCAATGGTACCAGCTATGGAAAAAATTAGGTTTGTTAATTCAGGAACTGAGGCTTGTATGAGTGCAGTTAGATTAGCACGTGGATACACTAAAAAAGATAAAATAATTAAATTTTCTGGCTGTTATCATGGTCATTCAGATTCTTTTTTAATTGAAGCAGGTAGTGGAGTAGTGACTTTTGGGGCACCAAACAGCCCTGGTGTTACAAATGGTACTGCGAAAGATACACTAATTGCTTCTTATAATAATCTAGGTTCTGTAAAAGCTCTTTTTGAAAATAATGTTAATCAAATTGCTGCAATAATTATTGAGCCTATTCCTGGAAATATGGGTTGTGTGATTCCAAAGGATGGATTTATTCAAGGACTGAGAAATTTATGTAATGAAAACAATTCTCTTTTAATTTTTGATGAGGTTATGACTGGATATAGACTTGCCAAGGGTGGAGCTCAGGAATTGCTTGGAGTTGATGCAGACATAGTTACTTACGGAAAAGTAATTGGAGGTGGATTACCTGTTGGAGCATTTTCTTCAAAAAATATAATAATGAAAGAATTATCACCTGCTGGATCTATATATCAAGCTGGAACTTTGAGTGGAAATCCTTTAGCAATGTCTGCAGGGTTAGCTACATTGACAGAATTAAATAACAATAATAATATTTATCAAAGTTTAGACGATAAAACTGCTTATTTAGAAAAAGGAATGCATGACATTTTAGGAAAAACAAACTTAGATTTTAAAATTAATCGCTTAGGATCAATGATTTCTTTACATTTTTGTTCTGATGATGTGATAGATTTTAAATCAGCTCAAAAAGGAAATAACGAAATTTTTAAAAAATATTTTCACGGTATGTTAAAAGAAGGTATTTACCTGCCTCCAAGCGCTTTCGAGAGCTATTTTTTAAACGATGCTTTGTC
>JAQWJH010000087.1 GCA_029248455.1 Flavobacteriaceae bacterium | reverse complement strand
TTTTTTTTATTTAATAAATCTAAAGACTATTGGTTCCACCAAACTTTAGATGAGTTGTTATCTGTTTGAGGAGATAATCCTTTAACACCAACAGCATAATTAGTACTGTTGATAGTACTTTCCTCATTTGGATAAGGGAATCTTTCAGGAAGCGTTCCAGCGTTTAAAGGTTGTGGAGATGGCTTAAGAGCTGGAAATCCAGTTCTTCTTTGTTCAGCCCAAGCGGCATAACCGTTTGGAAATAAACCAATCCATTTCTCTTCACCTATAACTCTTGCATGTCCAGGAAAAGTTAATCCTGCATCTGCAATTCTTTGAGCTGCATAATCAGATCCTCCTGCTACACCCCACTGAGCGTAAGAAGTTTCAATACCACTTTTGATAAACGCCTGTGCTTGCGCAGCATTTTGTTTTATCACAAAGTACTCAGCAATTAAGAAGTGCGTGTATGAAGCAGGGAATACTACTAAATCAGATCCAGGACTAGAAATAGCTGTATTGATTTTTGCATCAGAATCATTTCCTGCATTATCTCCATAGCCATATACTAAACCTTTTCCAGTCATTCCACCTGTTGAAAACTTAGCCAGTCTATTATCAGCAGTTGTATTGTTAGTGATGTTTTCACCACCAGCAACTCCTTGCATAGCATCAGTAAGTGTTCTAGAAAGATCAAAATCGGCAGGTCTTAAAGATGACCATGGATTAGTAACATTTCCAGCTGTATCAGGAACAAAGATAAAACTATCAGCATTTCCTGTGATAGGTCCAGTGGGATCATTAAGTCCAGATTCAAAAACTGAAAGTGCCGTTGTAGCATCCTTTTTAGACATTTGCATAGCTAAACTCATAAGCATTGAGTTAGCAAATTTTCTCCATTTAGAAATGTTTCCACCATAAATAATATCAGCATCAACTGTAAATGAACTTGCCTTTAGCATTCCTTTTGCAGCAATTGTTCTAGCAACTAAATCAGCATAAATATCTGCTTGAGGTGTGTATGCCGGGCTAGGATTTTCTTCCTGCATTAATGCTTCTGTGTAAGGAATATCTCCAAAAGAATCAGTTGTCTTTTTCCAAATTAATACTGACGTTAATTCAGCGATAGCAACCATGTTGGAGTTATCACCTCTAATATCTGTATTTGGAGCATCAGCAACTGCTTTCAAGTTTACTAATGAAGTGTAGAAATTACCCCAAAACCCTGGAGCTTCATTATACCTTTGTTCATCAGTATATTGAGTTTGACTTTGGTACTGAGAATACAATGTAGCATTTGAAAGATAAAATCTTCCTCCTGCCGTAAAGTAATTTATAGTACCAGCTCTTAACAATGCATCAACATTAGCTTCTTGAGAGGCGTATGGGTTCACGTTAATGTCTCCATAATCAACTCTATCACAAGATGCGATACAAAGTAAGACTGTTAAGAATAAATATATTTTTTTCATATTAATAAAATTTAAAATGTTAATTTGATGTTAGCTCCAATGCTACGTGTTCCTGGAAGCTGTCCATTTTCACCATATGAATTAGCGAATTGAGATGGATCCCAGTTATGGTAGTTTTCACTAGATGTAGCTATTAACCAGATGTTTTTAGCAATAACACCAACTCTTGCACCTTTTAGGTACTTGTTTGTTTTGATTGGTATATTGTAAGATAAACTAACTTCAGAAAGTTTGAAGTAACTAGCATCGTGTACAAATGGGTCAGCTAACCTGTTAGAGTACTGTTGGTTGAAATAAGTAACAGCACCTAAGTAAGTATCAACCGCTGTTCCACCAGTTGTAACACCAGTAACATGAACACCACCACCGTCAGCAGTAGCATCTCTTAATGGATTACCTTTATCGTTATTACCTACAGTATTAATAGTTAAACCAGAGTATGTCCCCCAGTTTTCTGTAAGTGAGAAGAACTTACCACCACTTTGGAAAGTAAATGTAGCGTTTAATGTAAGGTCTTTGTAAGTCAACGAGTTAAATACACCACCAGTGAATTCAGGAAGTACACTTCCTAGTGAAGTACCAGGTGTTGATGTGTAAGTTCCAGAAGAATTTAATATGTATCTTCCTTGAGCGTCTACATTTCTTTTAGCACCTACTAATTGTCCCCATTCTTCACCAACTCTATTTGTTAGAGTAACAAAGCTAAATGAACTTGTAGCTAAGGCATAAGAATCTAAACCTTCAGCAATTCTAATAACTTTAGTTGTGTTATCAGCAAAGTTAACATTTAAATTCCATTGGAAATCCTCAGTAACTACAGGTTTTAATCCAAGAACTAATTCTATACCTTTTCTGTTTACAAGACCCGAGTTAGTAACTAATGAATTGGCTCCAGTAGAAGAAGGTAAATCAGCTCCGATAATCTCATCTTTTCTATCCTCATCGTAGTAAGTTGCATCTAAAGTAACCTTACTATCAAATAAACTGATGTTCATTCCAAGCTCTAAAGAATTAGATTTTGCAACAGAAATCCCTTGTGAAATAGGACTTGACGGTACGAACTGTAATGGTTTTGAACTGTAAGTTCTAGAAGAAATTCCATAAGATGGATTTAATCCATAGGTTCCAACTTCAGTACCTACTTGAGCAAAGTTTCCAGAAAATTTAAGGAAATCAATAGCATCAGGCATATCGATTAAATTACTAGCTATTAAAGAAATACCAGCAGAACCAAAAATGTTTCTGTTACTATTTTCTTTACCAGCTTGATCTAATCTACTATCCCAAGTACTGTTAACATCAGCAGTTAAAGTAACGTAATCGTTGTATGTAAAAGCAAATCTTCCAAAAATAGAGTTTGATTTAAACCTTGTATCACTAATTGATGGGTTAACTCTTTGTCTTGAATTTGAAAAAGTGTAAAGATCAGCAATATTTAATCCAACTAAATCACCACCAGCAGGGTTACCTGCTTGAGACATATTTGAACTCATACTTCTAAAGTCATAGTCTCTATGAGAATGACCAACTAAAACATCTACGTCAAAGTTTCCAAATGTATCGAAATAATCTAATGTATTTCTAATATCAAATTCACTTTTATTAGCTTTTCTTTCACCAAATGAGTTTACCCAATCAGTATAAAGATTAGGAGCACTTGAGTACTCTAAAAAGTAAGGAATTTTGAAACCATTATTTTGAGAGTATGAATTGACAGAAGCAACTAAATTATAGTTAATCTTACTGTTAATCTTGTACGTAGCGTGAATGTCAGCTAGTAAAGTATTATACTCATTATATGATTCATAGTTTTCCAACCAAGTGTATGGGTTAAACCAGAAAGTTGGTTTTTCACGACCAAGAACTCCATAATAAGCTGGGTTCCACCAGTTCCAACTTGTGTTGTAACCGTTTGGTGTTTTAAGGTCTTTTAACTCTCTAACTTTAACCATATCAGTTCCTCTATCGAACCATGAATTGAACATACCAGAAGTTTGGTTTCCATATCCATCGTCAAAATCACCAGTTATAGCAGTGGTTGAATAGTTAACATTAGCCCCAACTTTTAATTTATCAGAAAGTTCAGTATCAAAACTTAATTTCAATACATCTCTGTTTAAATCAGAATAAGGCAATAAACCTGCTTGGTCAGTTCTTACAAAACTTAAAAGAGCAGTTGATTTATCATTACCTCCACTTACTGTAACACCAGTTTTCATTGTCGACGCATCGTCATAGAAATTTTTAATGTTATTAGGCTTCGCAGAATATGCAGAAGTTTGTCCATAATAAGGAGAGTCAGGCCACCAGTTATACCAAGCTACGTAAGGTTGGTTATCAAATTTTGGTCCCCAACTTTCATCAGCATATGATCTAAAAATGTATCTCTGTCCATCTAATGGAGCGAAGAAAGCAGGAAGAGCACCACCATAACCATCTTTGTCAAAAGTAGTCCACTCAGATTCTCCGTTGTAACCTTGACCATACTCATTTTGGTAAGTAGGAAGGTTAGATACTTCATCAAATGTAACAGATGATGTTACTTCAACTTTGAAGTCATTCTTTTCACCTTTTTTAGTTGTAATAACAACTACTCCATCAGCAGCTCTAAGTCCATAAATGGCAGCTGCATTAGGTCCTTTAAGAACGTTAATACTTTCTATATTGTCAACATCAACGTTATCAGGGTTACCAGCAACACCATCAATGATGTAAAGAGCACCAGTTCTACCTTTAAGAGAAATCGCTCCTCTTAAATAAAGGCTACCTTGTTGTCCAAGTTTAGAACCTGCTTGGAAAAGACCAGTTACACCAGCAACTTTACCAGCGATTGCATCTCTAATGTTAGTAGTTTGAGAAACGTTAATTTCATCGTCACTAATTTGCTGAGAAGCGTAACTAATTTTTGCTTTAGCAGTCTTAATACCTAAGGCTGTAACAACTACTTCATCAAGTTCATTATTTGTAACAAGTTGAACATTAATTGTTGAAGCTGAGTCAACTGAAACTTCTTGGACTGTATATCCAACATAACTGAAAGAAAGAACATCTCCCTCTGAAGCCATAATTGAATAATTTCCATCAAAATCAGTAGACACACCATTATTAGTACCTACTACTAATACGGTTGCACCTGGAATTGGCACACCATCACTGTCGGAAACATTTCCGCTAATGTTTTGTTGTGCAAAACTCCATTGAAATATCATCATGAAAGTCATCATAACGATAGTTGAAAATTTTGTTTTCATATAGTTAATTTTTATTATTTGGGTGCAAATATGTTAATTATGTGTTAATAAAACAACTTAATTCTGTTAAATTCGACCAAATTTGAGTCATCCTTTCCATATTTATCAAATTTTTAAAAAATTAATATTTTGATGATAATTTGCCAATATATCACACTTTTCTTTGACATTTTAACAACTTTTTTCTCTATTGAATTTTAAATGCAATTATAAATAAAATTAATAGTTGTCCTTATTATATATACACCAAAAATTTAATATTTCAATTTTAAGTGAACTTTTTAAGAATAAGGTTTGATTAATTCTAAAAATAATTTACATTTGCACGCCCAAATAGGGGAAATAAACAATATAATATATG
>JAQWJH010000088.1 GCA_029248455.1 Flavobacteriaceae bacterium | reverse complement strand
TTCTAATAAATCAGATGAAGTAAATTTTTCCTTTGCATAATTTGATAATTTTTTAATAGTTTTTTCGATATTACCAATTCCAATTTTAGAAATCAGATTAATTGAGAATAAAAGGCTTCCAAAGTTAAGAGTATCTATATTCCCTGGTTCAAAAGCTGAAATAAATGAACTATTGTCCATTACCATGATTTTTTTCTTTACAAAATTCTGAACAAATTTTCTTTTAATTAATATAAGACCATTACCATATCCGCTATAAAGCCATTTATATCCACTGGAAACTAAAACATCAATTGCTGAATTTTCAAAATTAAAATCAGTCGTTCCACAAAATTGTGTACCATCTGCTATAATTAAAAGTTCAGGAAATTTTTTCTTAATAATTTTTAAGAATTCTAAATTAATTAATAAACCATCGATATATTGAACAATAGAAAGTACTAGAACCTGAGGCTTTGACGTTTCAATCGACTCAAGAATTAATTGTTCAATATTATAATCATTGTTAATTAACTTATAATCAAATCCATTAATTTTCACTTGTTGAATTATGGATGGGTAATCATTATTAATTAATAAAAATTTAAGATTTAGATTTAAAATACTCAATATAGATTTAAAACCTGAAGAAAAACTTTGGGTTAGATAAACGCTTGATTGTTCGGTGTGAAAAAATCTAGCAATTGAATTTTTTAAATTTTTAATAAAAAGATCATTATTATTTCTAAATTGACTTCCACTTTCACACAACTTTTTATCGTGATTGTTTCTCCATTCCAAAAGTTCTTGATACAATCCCGAGGATCTAGCTGTATCTAAGTAAATATATTTGTTGTAAATAGAAAAATTCATAATATAAAACTAAGAAACCTATATTTTATTTTAAAACCTTATTTTTACTTTTTTAATATTTAAATTTTTATGTTTTTTAAAAAGAAAAATGGCGGTGACATTAACGACGACCAAATAAAACTTATTGAAGCTGCTCAAAAAAGAGCAAAACAAAAAAAAAGATTGTTTTACCATTTTACTTTTTTAATTTTCGGAGCAATTTCTTTGCTAACAATTAATTTATTATTTGAGTATAAAAAAGAGATTATCTTTTTTGAATATCCGTGGTCATATTTAACTATAGCCATTTGGATTTTATTGTTTACAATACATCTTTATAATGTTTTTATAACCAATAAATTTATGGGGAAGAAATGGGAAGAAAATCAGATCAAAAAACTGGTTTCTTTACAAGAAATTAAAATTTCTAAATTAAAAATGGAATTTGAAAAAGAAGCAAGAATTAAAGCTGAATCTGAACTATTTAATCAAAATAATTCTGGAAACTGTATAACTTTAATAGCCGCTGCATCTGAAAATGATGTCATTGGTAATGACAATAAACTAATTTGGCATCTTTCTGATGATCTTAAACATTTCAAAGAGTTAACCAAAGGACATTGTGTGATTATGGGCAGAAAAACTTTTGAATCCATGCCTAAGGCATTACCAAACCGAACTAATATTGTTATAACAAGAAAACATGATTATATAGCAAAAAATGCTCTTGTAGTTCATTCGATTCATGAGGCGTTAGAAAAAGCTAATAACGACAAACAACCTTTTATAATTGGAGGAGGTGAAATTTACAGTCAAAGTATTTTATTGGCAGATAGAATTGAACTAACCAGAGTTCACACCGAGGTTAATGGTGACGCCTATTTCCCAAAAATAGATTTTAAAATTTGGAATGAAGTTAGTAGAGAAGAAAAATTTAAAAATGAAAAAAACGAATTTGATTTTACTTTCATTAGATACAATAAAAAATAACTTATGAAATCATATGTTTTTCCAGGTCAAGGTTCCCAATTTTGTGGGATGTGCAATGACCTATACCAAAACTATCCAATATTAAATGAATTGTTTAAAAGTGCCGAAGAAATTCTAGGGTTTGATATTTCAAAAGTAATGTTTGATGGTTCTAAAGATGAATTAATGCAAACAAAAGTAACTCAACCTGCAATATTTATTCACTCAATGGCAATTTTAAAGGTATTGGGAGAATCCTATAAACCTGATCAAGTAGCTGGTCATTCCTTGGGAGAATTTTCAGCTCTTGTTGCAGCTAGAGTTTTAAGTTTTGAAGAGGGCTTAAATTTAGTTTCTATTAGAGCAAAAGCTATGCAAAAAGCATGTGAGAATTCTAATGGAACAATGGCTGCAATACTTGCTTTAGAAAACGAAATCATAGAACATGTTTGTAGTAATATTGAAGGTGTAGTATTAGCAGCTAACTATAATTGTCCTGGCCAAGTCGTAATTTCAGGTGAATTCCAATCTGTTAAAAAAGCATGTGAAATACTTACTGAAAAAGGCGCACGAAGAGCATTAATACTTCCTGTTAGTGGTGCTTTCCATTCTAGTTTAATGAGTGAGGCTAAAGTCGAACTTTCCAAAGCAATTGGTGAAACATCATTTAATAAACCTATTTGTCCAATTTATCAAAATGTAAATGGAATTGGTGAAACCTCAGTTGAAAAAATAAAGGAAAATTTAATTTTACAATTAACCTCGCCAGTTAAATGGACTCAGAGTATCAATCAAATGATTAATGATGGTGCAACGGAATTTATAGAAATTGGACCTGGAAAAGTATTACAGGGTCTTATAAAAAAAATTAATCGAGAGATGATTACTAGTTCTCCTTTAATCTAAAAAATCACGTATTTTTTCACAAATAAAATTAATTTGATCTTCATCCAGTTCGGTATGCATCGGAAGTGAAATAACTTCTTTACATAGCAGATTTGTATTTCTAAAATCATCTTCAATATATCTCGAATCCTTATAAGCTTTTTGTTTATGTAAAGGGATTGGATAGTAAATTCCGAAAGGGATATTTAAATCAGACAAATATTTAGCGAGACTATCCCTTTTGTTATTCAAAATTCTTAAAGTGTATTGATGAAAAACATGACAATCACAATTATCACATATTGTAGAACATAATTTACTGCCATTTGGAGTTAATAAATCTTTTATATTACTCAAAGCTGATGTGTAGCTTCGAGCTGCAGTTTGTCTAGCCTTATTATATGAGTTGAGGTTAGGCAACTTAGCGTTAAGAATTGCAGCTTGAATAGAATCTAACCTTGAGTTAACCCCAACAACATCGTGGTGATATCGTTCATACATACCATGGTTAACTATTCCTCTAATTTTATGAGCAAGATTATCATCATTAGTGAAAATAGCTCCACCATCACCATAGCAACCCAAATTTTTTGAAGGAAAAAAAGAAGTAGTTCCTACATCTCCAATCGTTCCGGTTTTTACTTTTTTCCCTGTTTGAAATTCAATTTTTGAACCGATAGCTTGAGCATTATCTTCAATAACGTAAAGATTGAACTCTTTGGCTATTTTCATGATTTCTTTCATATTAGCTGGTTGTCCAAACAAATGGACTGGAACAATAGCTTTAGTTTTTGATGTAATTGCTTTTCGTATCATATTGCAATCAATATTAAAACTATCTAAATCAACATCAACTAATACTGGTGTCAAATTCAATAGTGCTATGACCTCTACTGTTGCTGCAAATGTAAAATCAGCAGTAATTACTTCATCTCCAGGTTTTAAATTCAATCCCATCATTGCTATTTGCAAAGCATCAGTACCATTTGCACATGGAATTACATGCTTAACATTTAAATAATCTTCTAGATTTTTCTGAAAACTTTTTACGGAGGGACCATTAATAAACGATGCATTTTCAATTACATTAATTACATCAAAGTCTACTTTAGATTTTATATGTTTATATTGACTTTGCAAATCAACCATCTGAATTTTTTTCATGTTGCAATTTTAAGTAAAAATAAATAATTGTAAAGCTTAAATAATTAATTGTATTTACAAAATACTACTTTAGTATAATTATAATGAATATCTTCTATAACAT
>JAQWJH010000072.1 GCA_029248455.1 Flavobacteriaceae bacterium | reverse complement strand
GGCTACTAGTAAAGTTATCACCTGTTACTTTAAACCTTTCACCATTGATATCAACATTGTAGTCTTGAGAGCCTTCTAGTTGGATGGTGGTGGTTCTATTATCATTATCCACATCAATAAAGGCGCTCAGTGCTTTTGGCTCACCAATAGTCACATCAAAGCATTGTTCGTAATCCGCCTGGCCGGTTACAGTAAAGCAAACCGTGTAATCACCCTTAGACAGTCCTGTCACAGATGCTGTCTTGTTCTCGCCAGTAATAGCGATTGGATCGTCCTTGCCGGTAACCGTGATACTGTAATCAAAAGAATTATCCTCAACGCTAAGTCCAATCGAACCATCAGTATTACCAATACAACTCGCACTAGTAACCTCAACCTTGTTATTGTTGAAAGGTAAACTGAAAATAGGACAGCCTTTGAAATTAACAGGTGTTCCCGAAGGAGTATTTGGACACTCATCTAATTTATCCTTTATACCATCCCCGTCAGAATCAATATCTTTAAACTCGAACCAGTTTAAGTTAAATCCACCCTTTAAAACCCTCATTCTAATTGTCCTAACTCCACTAACTAAAGGTTTGGTATTGACTGAAACGGTTGACCAAGTTTGCCAACCTCCTGTTTTGGGTGTTTCAACTTGGCACAGTTCAAATTCTCTAGAACCCGAGTCATCCAATAAATACAACCCAATTTTACCTTCATTGTCCTGGGAAGCGACTCTGAAGTCAACTTGATAAGCTGTAAACTCTTTATTAAAAACTAAGTAATCGGCATAATCACCTTTATCAGTGTATCCAATGTTTCTTCCCCCTCCTTCATCTTCTGTATTTTCAAATCCTAAGCCGATTGAAACTTTAGAATCCTCAGCCTCAACTTTGCCAGGAATAACAAATCTTTTTTGTAATGTATTATTTATCATCAAATTTGTAAAGCCCTTTAAAACTTGACCAGATTTAGATTTAATCGATGTCCCTGTATAAGTAACCTTAATTTCATCTGAGTAGAGAAAAGGGTCAGCAGCATTTATAATAAATGTTCTTTCCTTGGTATCACTTGCTGAAATTGAATTTATTTCCCTTTCGATTCCATTCACAAGTAGTTTAAATTCATTTTTAATATCCCCTATTGTTGAAGAATCAACAGAATGATTTAGTGAAATAGAAATAGATTTCTCGTCAGCATCTGTATTACCGTTCAAAGCAACGAAATCCACAGAACTCGCTTCTCCAGTTTTTGTGAATTGTAAACTGCTAATATTAAAAGGTGTTTCACTATCAAAATGAATTTTGAAAGAGTGGTCTCCCTTGTCTAAAATAATATTATTTATATCTGTGTGATTAACAAATTTATACCAGCTGTCAGATCCTGAAACAGTTTGAGTGGTGGTTATATCCTCACCATTTAAAGATAAATGAAATTGTCCGCCATCAGACTCTGCAGCATATCTAGCAATTGCTTTGTAAGCTCCTGACTCTTTGACATTGATGGTATATTTTATCCACTCTCCTTTATGAACAAATCCAATGTGGTGTCCATTACTATTAGTGGAATCATCGTTAGTTTCTATATCCACACCACCATTTCTATATTGCCATCCAGAATTCCAAGCTTGAAATCCACTTCCGTTTGCGCGATCATCTGCTACGTCGACATCATAATAAGCAAAATTATTTTTTCCTAAATCATAATCTGAAAGAAATATTGTTCCAGGAATAGTTTGTTTATTTGAGTAAGGAATAGTTTCATCTGAATAAACCTGTCTAAACATAGCATCCGGAATATCCTTTCTATACAAACAGTTTTCAATAAGCAGATCATTAGCAAGTTGCATCATTGCACTGTAAGTTTCCTCTTCTGTTGGTTTATCTCCCTCGCCTTTCCAATAATCTAAAACCTTTTGATACCCAGAATTTAATTTTACTGAAAAAGGACTGTCAATATCTCCAACTTTTTTTATTGTCCACCATGCCCATCCAATATCATTTTTTTCTAAAAGAGAAATAAAATTTGTATACCATGTGTTTGAATTCTCACCAGATTCACCCATCCATAATGGTACATTGTGTGTTTCTCTTAAAGGAGTTACCCAGTCTAAATCATCATCGTTAACAGTGCTCCAATATTTATGAAAACTATAAGCCATATTATCATCCCAAGGTGGAGTTAGACCGGTATAATTATTGGCATAATCATTTCCTTCAATGAATATAATATGGTCTTTGTCTACCTCTCTAATTGCTGCAGTAATTTGTTCAAATAATTGTCTTAGTAACGTCCCACCTGGTAAATTCCAATTGGTTTCATTTATTAAATCATACCCTCCTATCCATTCATTATCCTTATACCTTTCTGCAATTTTCCTCCAAAGAGCTACAGTTTTCTTTTGGTTAGCTTCACTTTCCCACAAAGAAGGTTTATCACTATCATAGTCTGAAATATCTGCATTATAACCCTGACCTCCAGGCGCGGCATGTAAATCTAAAATCACATACATATTGTGAGGTTTTGACCACTCCAAAACATTATCAATTATAGTGAATCCTTCCTCTATCCAAGTGTTTTTTCCATCAACAGGCTCATCCTCTATTGGAAGGGTCATTAAATTATAGTGCATAGGAATACGAATACTATTAAAACCCCATGCAGCTAAAGAATCAACATCTCGTTTTGTAAAATGATTTTTTCTCCACTCTTTAAAAAAAGTTTCGGTTTTTTCTTCACCCATTAATTCAATGAGCTTGTTTTTAATTTCATGTTGAGGGCCTGCAATTCCTGCAGACTGGTTCATGTAACCTTCCATTACCAACCATCCGCCAGGACCCATTCCACGAAGAAGGACCTCGTTGCCTTGTTTGTCTACTATTTTTTTACCGCTAGTTCTTAGTCCTTGAGACCAATTAAAATTAATTGTTAAAAAAATTAGTGCTATTAAACAAAGTAACTTTTTCATATCAATTTAATTTTATTTAATCAATTCAAAACTTTCTTTAAGATTAGCATTTGAATTTGTTCCAATAAAAATATCAAAAAATCCAGATTCAGATTCCCATGTTTCATTGGCTGTATAAAATTTTAGTAAAGACTCGGAAATTTCAAAATTTATTGTTTTTGTTTCTCCAGGATTTAAACTAACCATTTCAAACCCTTTTAATTCTCTAACAGGTCTGGTTACACTTGCAAATCTGTCTTTAATATAAAGCTGAACAACTTCTTTTCCAGAATAATTACCCGAGTTTTTAAGGTCAACTGAAACATTTAATGTTTCGTCAGGAGTAAGATTTTTATTGTCAATTTTTATATTCGAATACTCAAAAGAAGTATAACTTAAACCATAACCAAAAGGATATAGTGGTGTGTTAACTTCATCGTTATAATGAGACCAAAAAATTTCTTTTTTAGGTCCTGGTCTTCCTGTATTTTTATAGTTATAGTAAATTGGGATTTGACCTACACTTCTAGGGAAGCTCATTGGTAATTTTCCACTTGGATTGTAATCTCCGTAGAGAACCTGAGCAACAGCGTTACCAGTTTGAGTTCCTAATTGCCAAGCTTCAACAATAGATGGAATATTCTTATCGGCCCAATTAATATTTAATGGTCTTCCGTTCATTAACACAAGGACTATATTCTTATTTACTTTATAGACTTCTTCCAAAAGTTCTTGTTGAACACCTGGTATTCCAATACTAGTCCTACTTCTACCCTCTCCAGACTGAAAACCATCTTCACCAAGAACCATAACAACAACATCAGCATTTTTAGCTGCACTTTTAGCTGTACTGAAACCAGATTTATCATTTTCATTTATTATAACTTTTTCATGAAATTTGACAACTCCTCCCTTGTTTAAATTAACATCTGCACCTCTTTTGTAAATTAACTTATTTTTTGGGTAAGCTTGCATTCCTTCTAAAACAGTAATTGCTGAATTATTATCAGAATTTGTTCTCCAATTACCAAGTGGACTGTTATTATCATTGGCCAACGCTCCGATTAAAGCTATAGTTTGATTTTCTTTTTTTAAGGGAAGAAGATTAGTTTTATTTTTTAGAAGGACTATTGATTTTTTTGCCATTTCTAAAACACCTTTTTGATTGTCAGGGTGATATAATACTTCTTTTTCTCTTTCGGCATTTAAATATTTGTAAGGATCATCAAATAATCCTAGTTCAAATTTTACTCTTAAAATTCTACTAACTGCATCATCAATTAATTTGATATCTAATTTTTTAGATTCTACCAACTCTTTGATGTTTTTGATATATAAATGCGACTCCATGTCCATATCAGATCCAGCCTTAATAGCAAGTTCTGTTGCATGCGCTCCGTCTTTGGCATATCCGTGGGGAATCATTTCCTGAATTGATCCCCAGTCAGAAATAACAAAACCGTCAAAATTCCACTCTCCTTTTAAAAGATCTCTTTGTAAAAATAAACTCCCTGTGACTGGGACTCCGTCTAATTCATTAAAGCCATTCATAAAGGTTCTAACCCCAGCATCAAGTGTAGCCATAAATGGAGGCAAAATAATATTATATAAAGTATTTTTACTTACATCTACTGTGTTATAATCTCTTCCTGATTCAGCAAATCCATACCCAGCAAAATGTTTAGCAGTTGCTGCGATTGTATTGTGTTTGGACAAATCATCCCCTTGAAATCCTCTTACTCTTGCCGCTGCAATTAAACTTCCCAAAAATGGATCTTCACCAGCACCTTCCATTACACGTCCCCACCTAGCATCTCTTGAAATATCTACCATTGGGGCAAACGTCCAATTAGTCCCAGCAGCAGAAGCTTCTAAAGCGGCAATTCTTGCCGAATTTTCAATTTCTTCTAAGTCCCAACTAGCTGCCTCGGCAAGTGGAATAGGACTTAAAGTTTTATAACCATGAATAACATCATTTCCAATAATTAAGGGAATTCCTAATCTTGTTTGTTCAACGGCAATTTTTTGAAGAGCAGTAATTTCTTCGACTCCTCTTACATTTAGCATTGAACCGACTAACCCTTTTTTTAAATTATTAAATTTAAATTTTGCATCACCATTTTTTGGAGCTGGGCCAGTTACGTCCCAAAAACCATTGTATTGGTTCATTTGTCCAATTTTCTCATCAATAGTCATGATACTCAAAAGTGAATCCACTTTCCTATTAATAACATTACTGTCATTATTAAAACTATCTACACTTGTCTGACAACCATTTAATGTCAGTATTATTAATGTTATAATACAGTATTTTTTCATTATTAAATCATTTATTGATAAATTCTTACATATTCTATTTCCATAGAGTCACTCACAAAGTCCGATGCAATTTCACCTCCCATAGTTCCACCCATAGCAACATTTAATATTATAAACTGATTCCAATTAAAGGGAAGAGCACAAGAGTTACCTACTATGTGGTGAGGCTTATCATCGACATAAAAGGTCAATGCTTGTTTTGTCCAAACTAAAGAATAAACATGAAAATTTTCAGTAATATCAGAGTATTCGTTAGTAATATTAGTATCACCTTCACCGTAATTATCAGGGTGATGAACGGTTGACTGAACTTTAAAATTATTTGATTGAGAAGCCTCTAAAATATCCATTTCACCACATTTAGGCCATTCCACGGTTCTAAAATTAGATCCAAGCAACCACAATGCTGGCCAAGTTCCTTTAGCTCCTGGAACTTTTGCTTTGATATCTACTCTTCCGTAAGTAAAATCCATTTTGGTGTTTGAAATAATTCTTGCAGAAGTATAATTGTTTCCATTATATGATTCCTTTTTGGCAATAATTTTTAGTTTTCCGTCCTCAACTTTAGAATTCTCTAATCTTGAAGTGTAAGACTGAACTTCATTATTATACCACGAGTCGCCGACTTCATGAACCCATTTACTTGAATCTAAAGTACCTGGCTCATCAAACTCGTCAGACCACATAAGGTTTGTAAATTGATCTTTTGGATTAATATCAGAAACCTCTTTTGCAGTTAACCAGACGTACCACGCAATATTTTCACTCTCATCGATAGCTCTCAAATATATGTTGTTAGAGTCATGACATTCAATGGTATAATTTTGCTGGCCTACATAGAATCCTATAAAACCTTTTCCGTTAATTTCTAATTTATTTTCTTCCCCATCTTTTTTAGCAACGAAAGTTGTTTGATAATCAGCAAGATTATAATTTTCGATTTCACCTTGAGCATTTGAAGACTGAGAGGTTGAACCAAAATCATTAGTCAAATGACTAGCTTTTCCAAAAACCGTATTATTAGTTATATGCTTATAAGTCCCATCAACATAAAAAGTATATTTATCATCATAAAAACCAGAATTATTTTTAGAAAATGCCGAGGCTTCCCAGTATGTTGAGTACTTTTTGTCTTGGACTCCATTTGAAAAATGTGCGTCTTGAGCAGCATTAATTTTCCAAGTTTTTGAAGAAGTTCCAGCAAGTAATTCCAATAAACTAGCCTCTGAATCAGGTTTAACGTATACTGTTACTTTTTTATCTATAGATACATAATTATTTGTACTAGAATAAGCTAAAACTTTTACGTCATACGTTTTAGTCCCTACTTCAGTATAAGTGTACTGTACTTTGCCTGAAGAAGTTTTTGAATCCCCAGTACCAAACCTAAAACTATAAGAGACTCCGTTTGTAGCGCTTGCAGTAAATTCTACTACTCCAAAACCATCCCCGTTTGGTTGGTTATCATCAGCTCCAATTACATTTACTGAAAGGGATAATTCCGAAGGAATTACATCAACAGGTTCTGTAGGACCGGAACCACCTTCATCAGAGGCACTTCCAGAACAAGAAATCAAAAGCGAAATAAAAAAGCTAAGCCTTAGAACGGAAAGCTTAAAAAGATTATTAATAAAATATTGCATTTGAACTGTTTGTAAGAAAGAAAAGATTAATTTTTTTTAATAAATGATTTAAAAAAACCTGAAAAAAATAATATTCTTATTTTTTTCAGGTTCCGATTTTAAACAAACTTTACTATTTATTAGTTATTTTCCACCACCATGCATTATTTTCATGTGCATAGTAATTTTTTAAATGCAACTCACCATCAGTTGACCTATCTAAAATTTCAAAAGTGTGACCACCAACATACATCCCCATAAATCCTAAACCTGATAAATTAAGTGTTTCCACTCCACCTGGTGCAGAGATAAACCATTTACCTGAAATTTTTTCAATATCTCCTTGAGTTAAAGGGTAATTATCAATTTCATCACAACAATCACTTGGTGTTTGATCTCTAAGACCTCCAAAATCCTGGTTAGCAATGTGTGCTTTTACTAAAATATTATTATCAGCTCCAGCATCAAAAGTAAATGTACCGTCAGCTAAAAAAGTATACCTATCATCATACAAACCAGTTGCTGCTTTTTCATCTGCTCCTGCTGACCACCATATCGGCTCAGTCATGTCATTAGCACCAACACCCATATGGGCACCAACATCTTTATTGATTCGCCATACTCCAGTTGTTAAAGCAGCTACTAATTCTGCAGGTGGAGTGTAAGTAGCCAATACTGTTACAGTTTTGGCTACAACTGTGGAAGTTCCTCCAGCGCCGACTGCAATAGCACTTACTGTATAATCGTTAGTTCCTATGTTAGAAAAATTATAAGTTTTTTTACCAGTTGGAATCAACTTTTCTTCTCCATCAAAAGAAAATTTGTAAGTAATAGCACCATTACCTGACACAGTAAAGTGTACTGTTCCAGAACCATCTCCATTAGGTTCGTCTGCAGTCGCACCAACTATTTCAGCTGTTAGTGTTACATCTGTTGGAGCAGTTATAGCTCCAAGTGTAAATTCTTCTTCTTCACAGCTTATAAGCGTAAAAACTGTAAGAACGAATATTGTTTTAAAAAGTAGATTTATTTTTTTCATTTTTTTTATTTTTTATCTGTGAACAAATATGTTATCGATGTAAGCTATGACTTGGTCAGAGTTATTTTCTCCATTAAATTGAAGTAAAATTCTACTAAACTTAGTTTCTGCTTTTTGATCTGAAAAATCAAATTCTAAAGTTTGCCATCCATTTACGGTTACTGCTTGTTCTTTAACAGCTTGACCATTCCATGGCTCACCTGATGAGCCATCTTGTAGTTTGACCCAAAGTTTATTGTCTTGACTTCCTGTTATACCGTCTTGAGGAACATATACTTTAACTGTGACTTTATTATAAACTGATAAATCTAACTTTTTAGTTTTAGCAGCATCTAAATCAAGTCTAATGTTAGCATATTGACCTCCTGTATCAGAATACTTAAGAACTTTTGCAGAAGTATTGATAGTGTTAGAAAAAGGATTATCTACAATTTCTTGTCCACAAGAATCTCCAAACCATGTAGTCACGTTACCACTACCTTCAAAATCATCATGAACAACAGGCGATACGTATTCAAAATCATCAACATAAGCAACCACCTTATCGTTATTATTCTCACTGTTCACTTGGAAGACAATTCTACTGTAGTTAGTTGCAGACGCTTTGGCAGAAAAATCAACCATAACCGTCTGCCATTTATCTAATTCAAGTGGTGTAATTACACCATACTGTCCAACCCAAGGTTGACTAGAAGTTCCGTCTTGAAGTTTAACTTCAACCTGATTTGGTTGAGAACCAGTAAGACCAGATGAAGGAATATAAATTTTAAAAGTAAATTTATTGTTTACAGACAAATCAAATGTTTGATCTGCATCAAATTGAACATTTGCATATTGACCGCCAGTATCATCATATTTTAACACACTTGCAGAGCTATTCCCAGTACTAAACGGATTAGCCACAATAGATTTTCCTAGAGCATCTGCCCTCCAATTAATTGTTCCATTGCCTTCAAAATCATCAAAAAGAATTTGATCTCCTGCTGGGACATACTTTTTAATATCATCTAAATGATACGCCCCGGCTGTTGAGGAGCCTCCATCAACGAAAAATACTAATTGTTTGAAATCAGCTGTACCATCAAAAGCAGCACCACCATTAGGATAGTCCTGGGTAGTTACTGTTGAGAAATCAAAGATTAGATTATTCCATCCAGCTTTTGAAAAAGTTTGAGCCAATATAATATACTCATTTGCACCACTTTCTTGAAGCTTCATTGATAATTTATGTTCATTAGCGTCTGGCGAATAAATTTTTACAGAATATTTATTGTCTGCATCTTTTATTACTTTGATCGGTTGATCCAAAGTAATTTGAACACTTTCCCAGTCTGAACCTCCATTTGTTAATTTTCCAGTATTATTTGAAGAATCATCGGGATCAGTTGATAATTCAAAAGAAGCTCCACCATTTCCGGTGAATTTTTCTTCCTTGTTGAAACTTATTGGTAGTTTAATTTCTGATTTTTTGTAGAAATAAATATTATCAATAAATACTGATTTATTTCCAGCACCAACCAATTTAAATTGGAAAATATCATTCATAGATAAACCCTGATCAGTGAACTCAGTGATTGGAATTTCAATTGAATTCCACACATCCTTGGTCAAAGTTTTATTAACTGATTTTTCTCCACTTGCTTTGCTTATAGCAAAAATATCAATCGCATCTAAATCTGCTGTCCACATATCCATGTGAAGAATCTCCATGCCAGAAACATTCTGCTCGTCAAATTGGATTCCTTGATAATTAAGATTCGAATATTGAATCATTTTATCACCATTCAAATCGAAAGCAGTGTACTGAGTCGATTGACCCCAGTTTGGATATAAATCTAAATTAGCTACCCCAGTGTACTTATCAGAAAAAATTGAAACAACACTTGCTGCTGGTCTATCTTTAGGTGTTTCAGCAGATGTTGTTGGCTGTAATAATGCTGTTACTTCAAAATCAGCTGTATAGTCGGTAGTCGCTATTGCTCCACCTTTTGCTGTTACTTTAATTGAATAAGTTCCAGCTTCCTTATAAACAAATTTGGCTGTTTCTCCAATGTTAGCAGAAACTGCTTCAGCATCTGTTTCACCAGAAACAAAATCAAAAGATGTTGCATAATCAGCAGTTGCTACAACATTAACCTGTTTTGAAACCGATTCGTCATTAGTAATTGCGACAACTAAATTTTCTGGAGCCTTAAATGATACAACCAATTGCACATCAGCGGTTGTTTTTAAATTGTTTAAACCCTTTGCAGTTACCTTAACTGTGTGAGTAGCTTCAGTAAAAGTATGCTTAACTCCTTTTCCCGGTGCAAGTCCAGTTGATACAACACTACCATCTCCAAAATCTACATCAAAAGATATAGCATTTACAGCTGTTGGTGTGATTGTAACAAGTCCGGTATTGTCTTGTGTAATTTGAAAACTTGCGCTTACTTCAGATGGAGCAACAATTCCAAAATCTGTTTCTTCCATGAAGTCTTCGTTACAACTAATAATAGTTGTAAATACGAAAAGTAATGTAAAAATTTGTTTTATTGTTTTCATGTTTTTTTTTATTAAAAAATTAATATCCTGCATTTTGAGTTAATCCAGAAATATCAATTTCTGTTTGTGGAATTGGAAAAACCTCGTGCTTACCTGAAACAAAGCCAGTAATTTTTGCTGCTGCCTCTCCTGTTCTTACCAAATCAAAAAATCTATGACCTTCCATAGCTAATTCTAATCTCCTTTCATTCCAAATTTCTTTAGTTAAAGTAGCGCCAGTTGATGAACTAGCTTTGGAACTATTTCCAAATGCTCTGGCTCTAACTTGGTTTAGATAATTTTGAGCTTTTGTTTCGTTAGGTGATGCTTTTCTGCTATTAGCTTCTGCGGCCATTAAAAGAACATCTGCATATCTGATAGCTCTAAAATTAATTCCATAATTTAACTCTTGTTGAGCGCCACTTAAACCAGCTCTTGGAATATATTTATGATTAAAGTATCCTGTGTGCTCATATCCTTTAGAATATTCAGCACCAGTACTTTCAGCCCAAGCCTCAATATCTAAAATAGCAACACCTCTTCTCGTGTCAGTTACATCGTACGCATCATAAAGATCCTGAGTTGGTACATTAAAACTCCAACCAGAGGCATAAACAGACCCATTATATCCTCTTGGTCCGTGATGAATGATAGCAAAGCTACCTTCTGATCCTTGTGGGAATCCCCAGTCGTACCAGTTAGAATTTTTTGAATGCTGGACTTCAAAGACTGATTCTGGACCATTTTGTCCGGAATTATAAAATACAGATTGCAGGCTTGACGGTAACGTATAAAGACCGATTAATGGTTCCAAAATATCAGCAGCTTCTGTAAATTTATCTTGATACAAGTAAACCTTGCCTAATAAAGCATGACTAGTAAAAGCTGTTGCTCTTCCGTCTGTACTTTTTTCAGCAGGTAAAACAGCAATCGCATCATTAAGATCTTTTTCAATTTGAGCGTACACTGAAGCCTTAGGAGCTCTTGTTAAAGTATTCGAATCAGAAGCAGTTAATCTTGAATCAGTAAACAATGGTACGTCACCAAAAATTTTAACTAACTCAAAGTAGTAATAAGCTCTTAAAAAATGTACCTCACCGTAAAGTTCAGCTTTTCTTGAAAAATCAAGTTTATCTTTATTTTCAATCATGTAGTTGGCTCTATTAATACCTTCATACAACCATTTCCATGTGCTTGTTAACTGATCGTTATTAGGAACATGAATCATGTCATCAATTTTTTGCATTCCTATAACGTCAGTAGCACTCTCACCTCCACAGAATGAATTATCAGAAGCAATATCTCCTATCATTACACTGTAGATGTTCCATTGAAGAACATCGTAAGTTCCGACTAATGCCGCTTCATAATCCGCAGAAGTTTTGAAATAATCATCTGCAACTATGGTATAATTTTCAGATGCCTCGTAATCTACGTAGTCTTCGCAACCTATAAATCCTAGGGAAAGAACAATTAATAATATGTTATTAAAAAATTTATTTTTCATTTTATTTATTTTTAAAATTTAATATTTAAACCAAGTGAAACAATTCTTGGAGAAGGATAAGTTCCTCTATCGACACCAGTGTCAAGTACCGGACCTCCCCCGTTAGAAATTTCTGGATCATAACCTCTATAATCAGTGAAAGTAAAAGCATTTTTAGCAAGTGCATAAATTCTTAAACTTGTCAACGAAGATGATTCGCTTAAAGGAAAATTATATCCCAATTGAATGTTTTTAATTTTTACAAAACTTCCATCCTCTACATATCGATCAGATGCTCTAGTATTGTTGTTAGCATCGATAAATGAATATCTCGGTTCAATAGAACTTGATCCTTCACCAGTCCATCTGTTAAGTACTGAAGCAAACTTATTTGTATAATTCAGATTTCTCTCATAGCCTCTAAAAATATCATTTCCAACAGAAGCATAAGTAAAGACTGATAAATCAAAATTACTAACATTGACAGCAAAATTCCAACCCAAGGTAAAATCTGGAAATGGATCTCCAATCTTAGTTCGGTCTTCAGAGTCAATTTTGTTATCTCCATTAACATCTACATATCGAATATCTCCGGGCTGTGCATTATCTTGAGTAGCATGATTACTAATTTCGCTTTGATTTTGGAAAATTCCGTTAGTCTTGTATCCCCAAAAAATTCCTGGTGATTCACCTTGTCTAAATTGAGTTAGACTTGTAAATGGAATTCCATAACCACTTCCCCAAATATATTTATCTCCGTTATTAATTTCTTTTACCAAGTTTTCAGCAGTTGTAAAGTTGAAAGTGTTTGAGAAACTAATTTTATCAGAAATATCATCATTGTAAGATAAACTAATTTCAAATCCTTTGGTTTCTGTTTTACCAATATTAGCAATTGGATAAGCTGGAATTCCTAAATAGAGAGATAAAGTAGGGCTAAATAATAAGTCATCAACCGTCTTTATGAAATAATCAGCAGTAAATCTCAATTTTGAATCAAAGAAAGCTAAATCTACACCCGCATTAGTTTGTATTTGATTTTCCCAAGAAACATCATCGTTGGGAATTCCTAATAAAGTAGATCCAGCTGTTATTGTATCACCAAAGGTATATTTTGGAAAATTAGAAATTGTTCCAAATTGTGGTGACGCGTTATCATTACCAACAGAACCGTAACTAGCTCTAATTTTTAAGAAGTTTATAAATGATGACTCAAAAAAATCTTCGTTTGAAGCTACCCATCCAAATGAAGCAGATGGGAAGATTGCAAATTTGTTATTCTTACCAAAAGATGTAGAACCATCTCTTCTAACAGTAACTGATGCTAAATATTTTTCCTGAAAATCATATTCTATTCTAGTCATTAACGAAACACTTCTACTTACTGATTGATTAGATCCAGTGCTTTGATCCTCAATACCTCCGGTAGCAGCACTTAAGTCAGCGTAAGTCCAAGAATTATTTGGCACATCAACATTACTTCCTGAAAGAAAATTATAGGTTTGTTTTCCTATTGTAAATCCAGCAAAGACATTAAAGTTATGTTCATCATTTATATTAAAGTCATAATTACCAAAAAGTTCATAAGTGTAATTGAACCAATTTTGTTTAGATTCAGAAACTCTACTGTGGTCATCAGATGTTCTTGGTGACAAATCAGCATTGGCATTGGTACTATTGTGACCAACCCCATAGAATCTTAAAGGACTAAAAGATTTTTGCTGTTGCCAAATTGAAGAATAACCAATTCTAGTAGTTATCTTAAAATTATCTAACAGGTCGTATTGTAATTCAATTTTACCAATCAACTTATCTGTCTTGTTATCACTGTATGAATTACTCAATCCAGCCATTGGATTTATTACTTCTTGGGTGATTGTTCCACTAGTACTATATTTCCCGTCTGTCATTAATGGAACCGTAGGGTCAAAATTTAGTGCATTAAAAATCTGACCACCTCCATGACCATTACCCTTAATATTTGAATACTTTGTTTGGACAATAGCTTTTAATTTATCTGACATATCAGTCGTAAAGTTTGCTGAAAAAGTAGATCTGTCAAAGAAATCTTTATCACCACCTCCAGCAACACCCTCTTGAGCAGTATAACCAGCAGAAATAAAATAAGTAGTAGAATCTGAACCACCTGAAGCGGAAAAATTAGTAGTTGAAATTGGTGCAGAATCAAACAGTTCTTTTTGCCAATTAGTTCCAACACCGAGACTTGAAAGGTCTGTAAAAATAAGGTTTCCACCTGATGTTACACTACCCTCGTTTAAAATTGCGGCATATTGAGAAGCATTCAAAACATCAATGTATTTATCGACTTCTTGCATTCCAAAAGAGGTGTCAAGAGAAAATACAGTGTCTTGATTTTTTTTACCAGATTTAGTTGTTATAACTATTACACCACTACCCCCTCTGACTCCATACATAGCTGTTGTAGAAGCATCTTTTAAAACAGATACACTTTCAATGTCTGAGGGACTAATAGCGTCCATATCATACAAAGAAGAATTAATACCGTCTATAACTACAAGTGGGTCAGTACCAGAAAAAGAGGTAATTCCTCTAATTAATACTGATGGTTTTCCACCTGGATTAGGGCTAGAAATAACATTTAAACCAGTTGTACCTTGAAGTGCATCTTCAATTCTTAAAGGCTTAATTTTTTCGACTTCCTCTCCGGAAACGATCGAAACAGATCCAGAAATATTAGAAGCTTTTTGAGATCCATATCCCGTTACTACAACTTCATCTAGTAAGTTGTCAGGGGATAAACTTACATTTACAGTTGAAGAAGAACCAACCAATAGTGATTGAGAAGCATAACCAATAAAACTAAATACTAGCGTATCATCACTAGAAGCTGATATGGAATAAGCACCATCAAAATCGGTAGAAACTCCATTTGTAGTACCTTGTACTAAAACTGTTGCGCCCGGAAGTGCAATCCCATTGTCATCTGTAACTGTACCACTAACAGATTGAGAGTGCATGGAAAAACCGAAAACCACTGTCAATGTAAATGATAGTAGATGGGTTAAAAATTTTGTTTTCATATTATATTTTGATTGTTAAAAAAAGTAAACTTAACATATATATGTTGTTAAGAAAACATAAATAACCTTTACACAATTGTTTAATATTTAAAAATAATAATTGAAAAGTATGAATTATATAATTATATGCGTAAAAAATAAATAAATTCATTTATTAAATTCATTTATTATGTAATATTTTAAAATGATAAAAAATAACGTGTATAGTTTATGTATAGTTCTATTATATGAATATATAAAAATTATAAACTAAGCAAATGATCTGTAAGTCCCTCATTTCGTGATAAATTCATCTTTTTTCTTAACCTATAACGCTTGATTTCAACGCTACTTAAAGAAATATTAAGTAAAGGTGCTATATCCTTAGATGAAAGGTTTAATCTAAGATAGGCGCAGAGTCTTAAATCATTATTTGTCAGAGAAGAATGCAGTTCTTTTACTTTCTTTAAAAAATCTTTGTCTGCATTGTTAAAGGCTTCTTCAAAAAATTTCCAGTCATCCTGGTTATTTAAATGCCTATCTATTAATTTAATAACAGATGCTGTTCTAGATTCAGAACCTACTGAAATTAAATCCTTTTTTATCTTACTCAAAAATTGGTTTTTCTTAATCATACTCATTGTTGAAATGGCCAACTCTCTATTTTTACCTTCTATATCCTGAGACAATCTTTGATTTTCAATAGTCATCAAAGCTTGTTTTTTTTCAATTTCTTTTAACTCTAGCTGGCTTTGGTTTCTTTTAATCATCTTTTCCTCTTTCCTGCGGTAGAAGTTATTGTATTAAGAGTTTATAACAAAAAATAAAATCCCTAAGAATAAAGCGTAATTAGCTATCATAAAATTTGATAAATACCAGGGCCTTTCAATTGAAAATTCGAAAGTTTTTGATTGAAGAGAAAATGAATTCCCAATTTTTGATCTTACTTTAAAAACATAATCTCCAAATCTAAGATTATTAAAAGTCATTTCAGAAAGTTCATTGAAATCACTCCACTGATCCATATAACCCTCTAAAAGATATTGGTATTCAATATTTTGGAATTTTTTAAAATTCGAACTATTAAAATAAAAGCTAATATTATTGGTTTTATAATCCAGCTGTAAGTCTTCATTTTGGGGTACTGAACTAGGTGACTCCCCAATTTTATTGACTTGGATTTTTTCTAATTGTAAAGAGGGAGGGGTTATGGTGTAGTTATTTAAATCAAATAAAATATAACCATTGTTTGTTCCTATAATATATTGATTGTCTTTAATTTTAGAAATATTTTCAAAAACTGTTTTACGTAATTTTTCTGGGAAAATAATTGAATTAATTTTGTTTTCGTTTGACATCAAATCTTTATAAACATAATGCATATAACTCTCAGAAAATAACCAAAGTTTATTATCATAATCATTTATAATAATTCCGTTGATTAATTCCTTATTCGAAACATTTGAAAGAAAATTATCTCTTTCAAAAGTATCTTTTACACTATCATATTTATAAAAGCCTCCACTATAATTATAATAAATTTCATTACTAAATTTTGCTAAACTAGCATTTCCTCCAATTGTAACTGATGAATCTATTTTAACATCTTTTAAAGTGTAAAAATCAGAGCTGACCGAAAGTTTATATATTCCTTTATATCCATGACTTACAATAATTTTACCATTTTTAGAAATTTCAAATAATCTTGAAGAAATATCGAATCCCTCTATTTTATTTCTAACAATCCATTGGTTATTTTTCTTTGTTAGAACATTAATTCCTAAATAGCCGCCCTCTAAAATCAATTTTGAGGAATCTGACACTTTTCTAAAAGTCCAACTGCCAGATGTTTTATTTATTTTTGAAGCCAAACCATTTTTAATAATAAAGGATCCGTTATTGTGTCCGCAAAACAACGTGTCGTCAATTATGGTTAAATTCCAAACTTGCCCTCTTGTGCCTGGAACTATTTTAAAATCAGAAATAGAATTACTTTTTTTATAAAATAAGCCCTGATTAGTTCCTATATAAAGAAAATCTTTATAAAGTTTTGAAGCATATACAGTTCCTAAAATTCCATCGTCATCATTATAAATTTTAAAGGGTGACTTGTTATTAATTAATGAAATTCCATTGTCAAGACCTAACCATAAATTACTATCTGAGTCCTCAAATAGAGATAAAATAGTGTTATTAATTATTCCTTTTGATTTATCTATTGTTTCATAGAACAATCCATTTTCATCTACAAGAACTAAACCCTTACCAACAGTACCTATAGCAAATCCACCTTCCGACAAACTTATTACCTTGTAAACCGAAGTGTCTCTTAATAATGGATTGGAACTTAAAGAATAACGAGCGATAAGTTTTCCATCGGGAAATAGCTCTAAGAACTCTAATTTATCAGTAATTATTAAAATATTGTTTCCTTTTTTTGATACATTTAAAATATGAGGATATTGATTAATGTTTTTCAATCTTTCGTCGTTAGAAACCAACAATTCAATACCGTTTTCTATTGTGAAGAGTCCTGAACTAGAGGTGTAGTATACTCTTTTATCTACTACAAATGAGTTAAATATATTTTCTGAGGGTAAGAAAATTTTTAGTTCTTCGCTCTCTTCATTATACATAACAAGACGTGAGAGAGATTGAAATATTAACCAATTATCATAATATAAGACGTTCCAAAATTCTTCATCATTAAAAACAGTTAAGTCGTTTTCTTTTGTTAGAGAAGTGTATAAATATGATCCATCTATTTTTTTTTCCCAATAGCCAAAATCTTCATACAATCCAGCATAGACTCGATTTTTTACTGCTTTAACACTTCTAACTATGGATCCATTTGGAGAAGAAAAATTTGTCCATCGTGTTCCATTAAATTTCAGAAGACCATCATTATTCGCAAAGAAGATATCATTTTGTTCAGACTGGGTGATATTCCAATTTTGATTAGAAGCATTATACTCGTCTGGCGAAAAAGATTGTATAGGTGGCAGGAGTTGAGAACTAGCACCTAGGGATATAAAAAAAAATAGAATAAAATTCTTCAAAATATTAATAATTAGACTTTTAAGTTAAATAATCGTCTTTTATATTATCAAAATTAAGATAAATTTTACAAATAAGTAATTTATATATGTATAGGTTTTAAAACCACTAGTTTATTATAATAATTACCAAAGAAAGGCATACAAAAAGGCAGTGATAATGCAAATAAGCATAGCAGCAATATTAAAAGTAGAAGATGTTTCAAACAGCTCTTTACTTATTGCTATTCCTTTTGGATTATCTTTATTTCCTTCAAAATAACTTATGGCAAAAATTATAAATATTGTAGCTAAGCAAGTTATTCCCATCTGATTCATGAAGGGAGTCTGCGCTAAAAACCATGTATTAGGGACAACCTTAAAGTACATAGCAACTGGAACAGACATAATAACACCCCAAATTGCTGCATTATTTGTTGCCTTTTTATAGAAAAGTCCCATTAAAAATACGGCTAAAATTCCAGGGCTAACTACACCAGTATATTCTTGAATAAATTGAAAGACCTCTCCCAAACTTCCTAATTGAGGAGCTATTATCATCGCTATAATTAATGAAACAAGAGCTGTTATTCTTCCAACTTTAACAGTTGACTCATCGGAGGCATTTTTATTTATAATTGATTTATAAATATCCATTGTAAAGATTGTTGAGGTTGAATTTAGCATGGAAGCTAAAGACGATACTATTGCAGCTGCTAAGGCTGCTAAAATAAGACCTAAAAATCCTGATGGAATAAAGTTTTTGATTAACCATGGCGCAGCATTATCATTGGCAATAATTCCATTATCCCCAATAAAACTTTGGTCAATAGTTGCAGGGTTAAAAACTCCAGCGTCCATATTCATTACATAAGCAACAATTCCTGGAACAACCACAATCACCGGCATTAAAAGCTTAAGAAATGCAGCAAAAGCGATTCCTTTTTGACCCTCTCTTAAATTTTTAGCAGCTAAGGTTCTTTGAATTATATATTGGTTAAAACCCCAATAATATAAATTAGCAACCCACATCCCACCAACTAAAACTGCAATTCCTGGAAGATTTTCCCATGTGTCTTGTCCATTGGTATTAATAATTTCTCCTTTAGATACTATCATAGTAAATCGCTCTGGCACAGTATTATACACATAAGTAATTCCATCAACAAAACTTCCAGAATCCGTAACATTTGAAAGTGCAAAATAAGTCATCATTAAACCTCCAAAAATTAATAATACTACTTGTATCACGTCAGTCCAAGCCACAGCAGCCAAGCCTCCCCAAAGTGAATAAGCTGCAGCAAATAGACCAAGACCAATAATACTTCCAAAAAGCAAGCTTCCATCACCTGTTCCTATAACAATATCTAATGCCTTTGCTCCCAAAAATAAAACGGTTGTAAGATTTACAAATACAAATAAAGCAATCCAAAAAATCGCTAGAATGGTTTTAAGATTAGAACTAAATCTTTTTTCAATAAACTCAGGGATTGTATAAAGTCCTTTTTCTATGAATATTGGTAAAAAATACTTTCCAACAATTAACAATGTAATTGCTGCCATCCATTCATAAGATGCTATTGCCAACCCAGCAGCAAAACCAGATCCGTTCATTGCGACAAATTGTTCAGCTGAAATGTTGGCTGCAATTAAAGATGCTCCAATGGCCCACCAGGGAAGGGATTTTCCTGCTAAAAAATAATCTTCTGCACTTTTTGATTTACCATCTTTTTCCCTTGAAACATAGAGACCTATAAAAAGGATAATTAAACAATATGAGATGAAAACAATAATATCTAATGTGGAAATATTCATAATTTAAATTTATTTAGCTATAAAAAATTGAAATGTAAATCTAACAATTTAGAACAATTCTAAAAAGATTTAATACTAGTTTTATTTGTATGAAAAATAAAAGACGCGAATTTCTTACCAATGTTTGTCCTTCAGTTGCATTAGCCTTTATGGGAGTCACGATGTTAGAGGCCTGTTCATCAGGTGGAGATGATTCTAATGTAGGAAATAATGGCAATTCAGGAGGGAATACCAATAACGGATACACCGTTAGTGGAAATACAGTAGTAATTGATTTATCTCATTCCGCTTTTGCATCTCTAAATAATAATGGCTGGATGAATTTTACTGCACAAGGAATGCTTCTTTTGAAAATAGATGCCTCTACATACAGAGCTTTTACAAATAGTTGTCCGCATCAAGGGGTCAGAACAAATTGGACATATAATTCTTCTCAAGACAAGTTTAAATGCGGTCAACACAACAATACTTACCCAACGGATTGCTCATCCAACGGAACTAGTGGTGATCCATTGAAGTGCTACGATACTTCTGTTTCTGGAGGAAAATTGACAGTAACTACTTAGTAGCCCTGCTAGGAATCGAACCTAGATCTAAAGTTTAGGAAACTTCTATTCTATCCGTTGAACTACAGGGCTAAAATATTTATTAATCCAAAAAATAAAAACTGAATAATTAATAAATGAAAAGAGAATGTCTGCTCTTTTTTGTCAATTCCGTTATGAAAAAGTATTTGAACGGGAATCCCAATTACAAACCATGCTATATAATTTTGGACTGGAGCTTTAAGGGAATTAAAAACCCAAAAACCCATATCAGGAGCAACAGGTTCTATTAACATATCAAGTAAAACCATTAAAATTGCTCCAAGAAACACAGCTTTAATTTTACTTTTTTTAAAGATATAAGCAGAAAATGATCCCGTAATAAATGTTAAAAGAATCCACTGAACTCCAATTATTATTGGCACATCAAAGATTTTAATCCCAAGGTTATCTAAATATTGGTACTCTCCGAAAATTATTCCAAAATTTACTCCAAGAATTTCGGCAATCATACCAATGAGAAATATTGATAAGGCGCTAATTATATTTTTATTATTTAATTCGTTTTGTGTGACAAACAATAAAAAAAAGGATAAAAATAAATTAACTGGAGTGAAAGCTATAAACCAATCCTTGTTTCCATATATAATACCAATAAGTCCACACACATGAAAAATCCAAACAATAAATATTGATATTTTAACAGTTATGTTTTTACCTAACAAGATGTTCATTTGTTATTCTATTAAATTAGAAACAATTTTAGCTGAAAGTAAACAAAGTGGTATTCCTCCACCTGGGTGAACACTTCCTCCACAAAAATATAGATTTAAAATATTATTTGAAAAATTTGGATGCCTTAAGAAAGCTGACATTTTACTATTACTAGAGGCCCCATATAAAGATCCTAAATAAGACTTCGAGGTAGATTCAATGTCCTTTGGCGTGTAAACTCTTTCTTTTTCAATCAAGTGTTCTATATCGGTATTTAATATTTTATTTATTTTTTTAATAACATTTTTTCTAACGTTTTTAACTATTTTATTCCAGTCCTGACTTTCATTATTTGGAGAATTAATCATAACAAACCAATTTTCACAATTTTTGGGTGCATCAGAGGGTATGTCTTTAGAAGTAATATTAATATAAATTGTAGGATCATTCAAAATTTCTTTTTTATTAAAAATTGAGTCAAATTCTTTTTTATAATTGTCCGAGAAAAAAATATTATGTAAATCAAGAGATGGAAATTCTTTTTTTATTCCCCAATAAAAAATAATTGCAGAACTCGATCTTTCTTGATTCAAAACAATATTGGGTTTTTTTTGTCCTTTTAAAAGTTTATTGTAAGTAGGAACAACATCCATATTAGAAATAACATAATTTGCGTAATATTTTTTGCTACCTACTTGAATGCCAATAGCTTTTTTATTTTCAACTAAAATTTGTGATACATTTTTATTGAATTTAAAAATAACTCCTTTTCTTGTTGCTAAATTAAAAAGAGAATTGGCGATATCAACCATTCCTTTTTCAACTAAAAATGTCCCATATTCTTGTTCTAAATGTTGAATAAGGGTCATCATTCCAGGTGTTTTATAAGGAGATGATCCGTTATAGGTAGCAAATCTATTGTAAAGCTGAATTAAGTGTGGCTCGATCAACTCTTTTTCATTAACGTCGTTCAAGCTTTTACCTATTTGAAAAAGATTTAAATGAACAATCGCTTTGAGTGTATCTGTAGTTAAAAATGTACTTAATTTGTGTAACGATTTTTCTAAAAATATTGTTTTAGTCAAATTATATTTCTTTTCGGCCTTTTTTAAATATTTTAATAATCTGTGTGTAGGAACTCCTAATTTTTTTTTAACCTCATTTGCAAACTTTTGTTTATCTGAGAAAGCAGAAAGCCTTGTTCCATCTTCCCAAAAATAATTACATGAAATATCTTTTTTTTTGTAAGTAAAATGTTCTTTTGGGTTTTCTCCAAACAAATCAAATAATTCGTCTACATAATTGGGCATTGTAAATAATGAAGGACCAGCATCGAATCTATAATTTCCTAAATTAAAACTAGCTAACTTACCTCCAGGATATGAATTAGATTCAAAAACTTGCACATCATAGCCTTTAGATCTTAATCTAATACTTGATGCAATACCTGCAATACCAGCCCCAACAATTATAGCTTTTTTCAATTTTTAAAACTTGTTAATTTTGAATGTAAAACTTCAAATCTGGCAAAAAGATCTTCTTTATACCATTTTCTTTTTTTAGTTTTTGTTACAATTTTTGAATGCGCTCCCTCTCCATAAGCAAATTCTTTAACAGAATCTAAATTATCCCAAACACTGAATGTTGCTTGTTGAATAAATGGCCACTCGCCAATTCCCTTAAACCACTCGACACCTTTTGCATTTTGCATTGCTAAAGAGGCCTTGGGAACAGATTTCCAAAACTCAAATAATCTGTTTTTATTTAAGGTAGCTCTTGTAATTATGCCGATTTTATTTTTTTTATTAATTTCATCTTTATTACTATGAAAAGGGTTTACTCCCCCCCACAGACCATGACTTTTAATAGTTTTTAAGAAAAAATCCTCTCTTGAAAATGCTTTTTCAGAAATTAATTTAGAGTGATCACTATTTTCAATAAATGCTTTAGCATATGATTCTTTTTCCCAAACACAAAGTATAGCATAAGTACTAAAATCTGGATACAAACTAAAACCTTCTCCAGATCCAGTACCCAAAAGTTTAAAAAAGGATAACCCAGCAGTTTTGTTTATAGCATCAAAAGCAAGGTTCATTTGGGTAAAAGCCCAAAATTTGTTTTTTTTATATTTAAAAAATGAAATTGTAGTCAAAACTTATAAATTACAAATCTATACAATAATTAAAAAGATTTTTATCATAAATTCTTATAGTTAATAGTCAAATACTTTGATTAAGAATTTAAAATATTCAATAATTTACTTTTTAATTTTTCAGATGCAAAAGATGCATTAATTGCATTTATATTACAATTCAAAAAATCATTATCATCCCACATAAATTGCTTAGAGATCAACGAATATTCTTTGCTTAAATTCGTATTTGAAATTGTTCTTCCATCTGAATTTACACTAATTGAAAGATTTTTTTTATAAAATTTGTCGATAGGATGATTAAAAAAATCGTTATAAACTTTCGTTACCATATTACTGGTTAAACATATCTCTAGATGAATGTTTTCTTTTTTTAATCTTTCTATCAAATTAGGGTCTTCAAAACTTCTAACACCATGTCCTATTCTTTTGGGTTTCAGTAGATCTAAAGTTTCAATAACACTTTCAGGTCCCAAGGCTTCACCTGCGTGTGCCGTACAATGTATATTGTTGTCATTTGCAAATTTAAAGGCTTTAATATGATTTTTAATTGAATAGCCCGCCTCATCTGCTGCAAGATCAAAACCAATTACATTAGACCCTTTAAAATCATTCGCCAAATTGACTGTTTCCATAGACTGTTCAGTAGAGTAATGTCTAAGCGTACAAAGAATCAAACCGGCTTCAATTCCTGTTTTACCAGATTCTTTTTTAGTTATTTGACTTATAATTTTAACAACTTCAGTCGAAGAAAGCCCTCCTTTGAGGTGAAGCAAAGGGGCAAATCTAATTTCAGCATATATTACATTATCTTTTTTTAGTTGCTTGAAAAGATCTGAAGTTACTAATTCCAGTTGTTCTTTGGTTTGCATAATTTCAACTGCTCTATCAGCACATTTAATATAATCTTTTAAACAACTACATTTAGTTCCAATATATTCATTATTAAATTGATGATTTGTGATTTTAGGGTTGATTTTTTTAACCACATCATAACTTAAGGAACAATCTAAGTGTATATGCAATTCAACTTTTTTGTTTTTATTAAAATTCATTATTAATTTATATAATAAAGTACATGAGTTGGATTATTATTTCCACACTTATAAACATGGTATAAATTTCCATTGTTGTTGTCTTTAATGTTTTTATAAAAATTCTCATTGATTAATGAATTCACAAATGATGGAATTGTATTACTATGGCCTACGATAAAAATAGTCTTTCCGGCATTTTGTTCTAAAAAATTTTTATAAAACTTCAAAGAGGGTTTATATTTAAGAATTTCTAAGTTATTAGTTTTAGAAATTGGCAGGGCTGTTTCAAGAGTTCTAAAAAGATTTGTCGATAAAATTTTATCAAACTTAATATTCCCCAAAATATCTTTCCATTTATCTGCTCTTAAAAGACCCTTGGCATTTAGGTGAGGGTTGCTGTTTTTTGAACCATCCCTTACTTTTTCAGCATGCCTTATTAAATAAATTGAAGTACAATTTTCATTTTGAGAAAAAGATAAAAAACTTATTAAAACTAGTAATATATATAAGTTACTTTTTATCATTTAACTATTTAGTTTCGATGGAAATTCAAATAATTCTAATTGAAAAGTATTTAGTGAGGCTAACAAATGATCAAATATATCTGACATTATATGTTCGTAATCTTTCCACTCTTTATTTTTACTAAAAGCATAAATTTCTAGTGGAATCCCTTGAGAACTAGGTGATAATTGTCTACACATTACTGTCATTTCAGTATTTATAAAAGCAGCACTTTCGAGATACATTTCTATATAATTTCTAAAGAGACCTAAGTTGGTTAAATTTCTACCGTTGACCAAAACTGATTTGTCCATATCTAAATTTGAATTATGAGTATCAATTTCTTTTTGTTTTAGAACTATAAAATTTTCAATTAATTTAATTTTTTTTAATTCAGCTAAATTTTCTTTATTCATAAACTTAATAGAGGAACCCTTAATAAGGAGAGATCTCTTGATTCTTCTTCCATTTGATTCGCTCATTCCTCTCCAATTTTTAAAAGAATCTGAGATAAGCTTGTAGGTAGGAATTGTAGTAATTGTTTTATCGAAATTTTGAATTTTTACAGAATTTAAATTAATCTCTATTACATCTCCATCAGCACCATATTGTTTCATAGTAATCCAATCCCCAATTCTAATAAGATCATTTGTGCTCAACTGAATACTGGCAACAAAACCTAAAATAGTATCCTTAAATATCAAAAGAATAACAGCTGAAAGAGCTCCCATTGCTGTTAAAAATGTTGTAATTTCTTTTCCAGTAATAATTGAGAATATATTAAGAATTGCAACAAACCAAACAAATATTAAAACAACTTGAATAAAACTTTCTATTGGTTTGTCTTTTAAAGAATCTACCGTTTTAAGAAATAATTTAACAGATCTTAAAAAACTTCTTATTATCCAAACTAAGATTAACACAATATATATTTCTAGTCCAAGAAAAACATAGTCAATAACTGGTTCAAAATCATAAAACCAAAATGGAATAACCCAATAAATAAAAAAAACAGGAACCAATTTAGAAACATAAATAGGAGTATTATTCTGAACTAAAAAATCATCAAAATTAGTTTTTGTGTTTCGAGATAAACCTTTAAATAATTTTAAAATAACTTTTTTAGAAAAAAAATTTATTATAATAATTGATAAAAAAACAATTAATGAAAAAAATAATAAATTCAATATTTGTGAATAAAATTCAGAAATATTTGAGTTTATTAAGAAATCATAAAATAATCGTTCTGTTCTAATTGTGTTAATCATTTCAATTTAATTTTATTAAAAAAGTTCATCTTGATTATTGTGTTTTTTTTTGCCTAAGTGATCGTAAGCAAACTTTGTTACCTCTCTTCCTCTTGGTGTTCTAACAATAAAACCTTGCTGAATTAGAAAAGGCTCATAAACTTCCTCTAAAGTTTCTGAACTTTCAGAAACAGCAGTTGAAAGAGTATTAATTCCTACTGGTCCACCTTTAAACTTATCTATCAAAGTCAATAAAATTTTATTATCCATCTCGTCAAGACCATGCTTGTCTACATTTAATGATTTCAAAGCAAATTTGGTAATGTTTAAATCAATATTTCCATCACCCTTTATCTGAGCAAAATCTCTAACTCTTCTTAATAGTGAATTAGAAATTCTTGGGGTCCCTCGACTTCGCCCCGCAATTTCTATAGCAGCATTATTATCAATCTTAATTTCTAGAATATCTGAACTTCTTTCTACAATTGAGGAAAGAAGTTCAGTTTTATAATATTCCAATCGACTATTAATTCCAAATCTTGCCCTCATAGGTGCGGTTAAAAGGCCTGATCTAGTAGTAGCACCAATTAATGTGAAAGGATTTAAATTGATTTGAACTGTCCTTGCATTTGGGCCAGTTTCAATCATAATATCAATTTTATAATCTTCCATTGCTGAATACAAATACTCTTCGACAATTGGACTTAATCTATGTATTTCATCAATGAATAGAACATCTCTAGGTTCGAGATTTGTCAATAAACCTGCTAAATCACCTGGCTTATCTAAAACTGGGCCTGAGGTTACTTTTAAATTTACTCCTAATTCATTTGCAACAATATGTGCTAAGGTAGTTTTACCAAGCCCTGGCGGTCCATGAAACAAAGTATGATCTAACGCATCTGATCTTTGATTACAAGCTTCAACAAAAACCCTAAGATTATCTAAAATTTGATTTTGACCAGCGAAATCGTCAAAACTTAATGGTCTTAAAGCTTTATCTATCTCGATTTCTTCGGTATTAAAATTAGAGTCGGTTGGATCTAAATTTTCATTCATTGAATCAAAGATAAGTAAAAAGCAAATCCTTACTTAAATAAAAAAACTTGATTTTAATGTTCTGTAATCTCCTCGTTCTTTCCAATTGGTACGGTTTGAGGAACAAAATCATCGTCTTGACCTGGCTTACTATAATCATATGCCCACCTGTGTACATGAGGGATTTCTCCTGGCCAGTTTCCATGCATGTGTTCAACAGGTGCCGTCCATTCCAAAGTAGTAGATCTCCATGGATTCTGTTCTGCTTTTTTACCAAAAAACATACTATGAATAAAATTATATAAAAATACTAATTGAGCAGCACCAGCTAACAAAGCGAAAAGAGTAATAATAACGTTAATGTCAGCTAAATCGTCAAAGTAAGGAAAAGCAGTATTTGTATAATACCTTCTTGGCAGGCCTGCCATACCTACAAAATGCATAGGAAAAAAAACACCATAAGCAGATATTGCAGTCACCCAAAAATGAATATAACCTAGATTTTTGTTCATCATTTTACCAAATAGTTTAGGAAACCAGTGATAGACACCAGCAAATAGCCCGTAAAGTGCAGATATCCCCATAACTAAGTGAAAATGTGCGACTACAAAATAGGTATCATGTATATTAATATCTAAAGTGCTATCTCCCAGAATAATTCCTGTTAAACCTCCAGTTATAAATGTAGATACTAATCCAATTGAAAAAAGCATTCCAGGATTAAACTGAAGATTACCTTTCCAAAGAGTTGTAATATAGTTGAAAGCTTTAACGGCTGAAGGAATGGCTATAAGTAAAGTCGTAAAAGTAAATACCGATCCTAAAAATGGATTCATCCCAGATATAAACATGTGATGACCCCAAACCACAGTGGATAAAAACGCAATAGCTAGAATGGAAGCTACCATTGCTCTGTAACCAAAGATTGGTTTTCTTGAATTAGTAGCAATTATTTCAGATGTAATTCCTAAAGCTGGCAACAGCACTATATAAACTTCTGGATGTCCTAAAAACCAAAAGAGATGTTCAAATAAAACTGGCGAACCACCTTGATAATGTAATACTTCTCCTTGAACAAAAATATCTGATAAAAAGAATGAAGTACCAAAACTTCTGTCCATTATTAAAAGCAAAGCAGCGGACAATAAAACAGGGAAAGAGATTACCCCAATTATAGAAGTAACAAAAAATGCCCAAATAGTTAATGGTAGTCTAAAAAAAGACATTCCTTTTGTTCTCAAATTAATAACTGTTACTATATAGTTTAATGAACCTAAAAGAGAGGAGGCTACAAAAATTGCCATTGAAATGAGCCATAAAGTCATTCCCATACCAGAGCCAGATTGGGCTTGAGGAAGGGCACTTAAAGGTGGATATATTGTCCAACCTGCAGCCGCAGGACCTGCTTCAACAAACAATGAGGATAACATAATTGCACTTGATAGAAAAAACAACCAAAAAGAGACCATATTTAAAAATCCAGATGCCATATCTCTTGCTCCTATTTGAAGATGAATAAATAAATTACTGAAAGTTACACTTAACCAAGCTGTCAAAACAAAAAAGACCATAATAGTTCCGTGTATAGTAACAAGAGCTAAGTATATGTTAGGGTCCATAACACCTTCTGGAGCCCATTTACCAAGAAAAATATCAAACACAGCAAATGATTCTTCAGGCCATGCTAATTGTAGTCTAAATAATAATGATAACGCGATGCCAATAAAGCCCATAAACAATACACCAGTTATGAGGTATTGTTTGGCAATCATTTTATGATCTTGACTAAAAATATATTTAGTAATAAAAGTTTCTTTGTGATGATGGTCTTGATGAAAATCGTCACTTTTGTTCTTATCAGAAAGTAAATCGCCAAACTCAGTTGATTCCATTTTTACTCTAATTCTAAGGTTTTTATCTTTTTTGCCTTCCATTTTTAATATTCTTTATAATACTTTTATTGCATAATTGATGAAAATGCTTCTTTACTTGAAATCCATTTATTGTAATCTTTTTCAGTATCAACCACAATTTTCATTTGCATATTATAGTGCGAAGTTCCACAAATTTTAGCACAAAGCAATAAATAATCAAATTGATATGGTTCAAGACTTTCTTCCCCTTTAGCAATCAATTTCTGACTATTATCATACCTAATTTTATTTATTCTATCCACTTTAGCAGCTACGTCAGGATTCATTCTCATCTCTGCTGTTGTTTTTGTTGGAGTGAATGAAAATTCTGTTATCATTCCAGGGACACAATTCATCTGAGCCCTAAAGTGTGGCATGTAAGCGGAATGCAAAAC
>JAQWJH010000068.1 GCA_029248455.1 Flavobacteriaceae bacterium | reverse complement strand
AAACCTTTAATTTTAAACCTATCTAATTGAGGATTTGTTCTAGCTTCAATTAAAAACTCCTCTAACTTTGATACAATTTCAGGATATTTTTCAGCAATATCATTTAATTCTAAAATATCTTCATCAAGGTTATATAGCTTTAATTGCTGCTTACCTTTTTGTAAGTTCTTTTTTATTCCTTTCCATTTTCCATATCGAATACCTTGTTGTCCACTTTTTGCAGCGATCTCCCAGTACAAGTACTCATGTTTACTTTGACTTTCATCTTTTAAGGTTGGATAAAAACTTAACCCATCAATTTGGTATGGTGGTTCAACTTTCAATATATCACAAACGGTTGCATAAAAATCTTGAAAAGATGAAATGTGATTAGTTTTAGTTTCTTTTTTAATTACATTAGGCCAAGACGCTATCATAGGTACTCTAATTCCACCTTCATTCATACTGCCCTTAACCCTATCTCTAGAACTATTTAAAAAAGATGTACTTTCAAATAAAGTTAAATCGACTTCTTTCAAAAAGCTCGGCCCATTATCACTAGTGAATATTATCAGTGTATTTTCATATTCTCCAATTTCTTTTAATTTTAAAACAATTTCACCGACTTGCTCGTCTAAATAAGAAATCATCGCTGCATAAGTAGCTTTAGGTGTCATACTAGGGTAATATGATTTTCCAGTGAATGGTTCTTCTTTACCAAATTTCTTTCTGTAATAATCTTCCCATTTTTTAGGGGCTTGTAGAGCTAAGTGAGGAATAAGTGAAGCGTAGTAAAGGAAAAAATTTTCATCCTTGTTAGTTTCAATAAAATTCAAAGCCTCCTTATGCATTAATGTTGGTGTATAATCTTTTTGATTATATTTTGAATAGCTTTTTTCATCATAAATATCTGCATCTGGGGCTAAATCCTCATTTTTTTCAACCAAATAATTATCTAAATATTCCCTTTCTTTATTTTTCCAAAGATGAGTCGGATAATAAGAGTGAGCTATTCTTTGACAATTATAACCGTAAAAAAAATCAAAACCTTTTTCATTTGGAATACTATTTGTGTTTGGAGCTCCCAAGCCCCATTTTCCAACCATTCCAGTTTTATAACCATTATTTTTAAGTACCTGTGCAACTGTGATTATAGAATCAGGCATGGGTCTTTGTCCTTCCAACTCAGGATTATCTAACATCGCTTTAAAACTCCAAACATTTCCTCTTTCACCCCATTCACCATTATCTCTTATTGGTGTTTTTCCTGTATGCAGACCGGTCATTAAAACACTTCTTGATGGAGCACAAACTGGAGATCCAGAATAATGATCTGTAAAAATCATCCCTTCTTTTGCCAAAGCGTCAATATTAGGTGTTTCAATAAGTTTTTGACCGAATACTCCAATTTCGCCGTAGCCCAAATCGTCAGCCAAAATATATATAATGTTGGGATTAGATTTTTGATTCTCTTCACAACTAAATAATGTAAAAACAAAAAAAGATATCAAGCAATATTTTAAATAATTTTTCATGAATAATTAATTTTTATTAAATATGAGAACTAATATATAATTATAAAAGGTCATATAATTCAACTAATTAGCACAATTACTATCTTTATGCGGTGAAAAAAAATAAAATTAAAAATAAAATTGAAGGGTTTTCCAAATTAACTAAATCTGAAAAAATAGCTTGGGTTAACAAAACATATTTTCAAGACGATAAAAGTTCCTTAAAACTAATTGAGCAGTACTGGGTAAATGACAGTGATTTACAAAAAATACATGATGAATTTTCTGAAAATACCATCTCAAATTTTCTTTTACCTCTAGGACTAGCTCCCAATTTTTTAATTGATGGAAAAGACTATACTATTCCAATGGCAATTGAGGAAAGTTCAGTTGTAGCAGCTGCATGCAAAGCAGCAAAATTTTGGAGAAAAAGAGGAGGGTTTAAAACTAAAATAATTGATTTTAAAAAAACTGGGCAAGTACACTTTATTTTTAATGGAGATATAGATAAGTTAAAAAGTTTTTTTAATAAAATTAAAGGAAAGCTAATAAATGATTGTGAAAAAATTAGCCAAAATATGATTAAAAGAGGTGGTGGAATTCTAGATATTGAATTGCTGGATAAGACTATAGATTTGGACAATTATTTTCAACTTAATGCGACTTTTGATACAGTCGATTCAATGGGTGCTAATTTCATAAATTCTTGTCTTGAGCAATTTGCAAAAAGTTTAAATAGAGAAGCCTTAATTCATGAACCTTTTTCAAAAAATGAAAAACAAATCCAAGTGATAATGAGTATTCTTTCAAATTATACGCCTGAATGCTTAGTTAGAGCAGAAGTGAGTTGCCCAGTTGAAGACTTAGAATCAGAATTTAACACTGATGGATTTGCATACAAATTTGAACAAGCTATAAAAATTGCTAAATCTCAAAAAGAAAGAGCGGTTACTCATAACAAAGGTATTATGAATGGTGTTGATGCAGTTGTAATTGCCACAGGAAATGATTTTAGAGCCATTGAAGCTGGCATTCATGCTTACGCTGCTAGAAACGGAAAATATTCGAGTCTTTCTGATGTTAAAATAAAAAATAGTGTATTAAATTTTTGGGTGGAATTACCAATTTCTATTGGAACAGTCGGAGGAATTACTTCTCTTCATCCCCTGGTTAAATGGTGCCTTAAATTACTACAAAATCCAACAGGCAAAGAATTAATGAAAATTGTAGCTGTTGCAGGACTCGCTCAAAACTTTGGTGCTCTTTCATCTCTTGTTAGTTCTGGGATTCAAAAAGGACACATGAAAATGCATTTAATCAATATTTTAAATGCGCTAAAAGCTAGTGAAGATGAAAAAAACAAGTTGATTGATTTTTTTAAATCAAATGTAGTTTCCTATAGTTCTGTTGAAAAAGAATTAATAAAACTTAGAAATAATGAATTTTAAAACTGATAGTTATGGTAAAATACTAATAACATCCGAATATGCGGTTTTAAAAGGAGCGCTAGCTTTAGCTGTACCAACAAAATTCAAACAATCCCTATCATTTACAAAAAAAAATTTCGAATTTTTAGTTTGGAAAAGTTTTGATTCAAATAATAAAATATGGTTTGATTGTGAGATTGAACTTTTTAATATCGAAATTTTAAAAAGTAGTAATGAAAAAATTGGAAAATCTTTAATTTCTATTTTAAAGGCCGCAAAAAAACTTAATCCGAAATTTTTAAATAAAAATTTTAAAGGAATTGTTGAAACCAGACTTGATTTTCCAAATAATTGGGGGTTAGGCACCTCATCTACATTAATTAATAACATTGCAAAATGGGCGAATATAAGTCCATACAAATTACTATGGTCAAACTTTAATGGAAGTGGATATGATATTGCATGTGCCGATAGTATTTCACCTATTCTATATCAACTTAAAAATAAAAAACCAATAATTGAGATAGCATCGTTTAGTCCTAATTTTCATAAAAACTTATTTTTTATTCATTTAAATAAAAAACAAGACACCAATAAAGAAATTAAAAATTTTAATGAAAAAAAAATCGACACAAATCTTGTAAAATATTTTTCTAAATTGACTAATAATTTTCTCTCCGCCACTAATCTTACTGATTTTAAAAGTTACATGTTAGATCATGAAAATATTCTTTCAAAAGAATTAAATCTGATTACAGTAAAAGATAAATTATTTAAAGATTTTGAAGGTGAGATTAAAAGTCTTGGTGCCTGGGGAGGTGATTTTATTTTAGCTGCAGGACCAACAAATTCTCCCTCTTATTTTAATAAAAAAGGTTATAACACAGTAATTCCTTTTAATAAAATGATTAAAATTTAGAAAAAATTTAGTTTGGCACGATTAATGCATTATGATTAAAACATAATATTTTTGGTTAGTTGTTGTTAAATACCCCTACGTTCCAAACTAGGGGTATTTTTTATGGTTTCACATCAACTACTGTTCTAAATCCTGCATGCAAGGAACTTGAATCGGGAGTGCTTTTCATCCTCATTGAATTTCTAAAACCACTACAGTAAGAATCATTACATAAAAAGCTTCCCCCTCTCATAACTTTTTTTGGACTGTATGGCTCGTTTGGATCATAACTTGTCTCAGGTCCTCTCGGATTTGAGGTTACACTAGATCCTATCATTTCGTAATAATTTGAATGGTACCAATCGGAGCACCATTCCCAAACATTTCCTCCTAAGTCATAAAATCCAAATCCGTTTGGTTTAAAGGATTTTACTGGCGAGGTATAATAATAATTATCTTTAATATTATTAGATGAGGGGAATTTTCCTTCCCACGTGTTGGCCTTAATATTCCCTTCATTTATAGGTTCATTTCCCCAACTATAAATATTATTTTTCAAGCCTCCTCTAGATGCGTATTCAAATTCTGCTTCAGTTGGTAATCTTTTTCCGCTCCATTTACAATAAGCAATGGCATCTTCCCAGCTTATGTGAATAACCGGATGATTTCCTTTTCCCTTAATATCACTGTCTATTCCAAAAGGTTGCTTCCAGTTGGCATTTTTTTCTAATCTCCACCACTGAGTGTAATCGTTCATATCTTCGGTTTTGGTTTGATAAAAAATTAATGATGCAGGGGACAATAAACTATCGTGAGGCTTAGGTGTATTAGGGGGTAAAATTTTTTTTATTTCATTCCAATCTATGGCTTTTTCTGCAGTGGTAACGTAACCTGTTGATTCAATAAATTTCATGAACTGATTATTGGTAACCTCAGTTTCATCCATCCAAAATGAATTTATTACTACCTTATGTTTGGGAAACTCATCTTGCATAGCATCATCATTATCTCCTCCCATTTCAAACTCACCTCCCTCTACAAAAATCATTCCTTCTAAACTTCCATTTTCTGCATAATTAATTTCATTAAGATTATCCAAATCACTTAGTTTAGAGTTACTTGGCATGCAATTATGTGAACTTGTTACGTTTGATTTTTTAGGTATGAAATTGCAAGAAAAAAATATTGTAATTAAAAATAAATAAAAGGGTTTATGTTTTTGGTTTAGTAGTAATTTTGATAACAAACATAATTTTGATGTGAATTTCATTGTTTTTTTTTTTATAATTAAAAATAGATGATTTATAATAATAATAAAGGGTGTTAGTCTTTTTTTTATGAGTCAAATGAACTAAAAAACCTACATTGTGAGTAAAGAAACCTTAGTATTAATGTTATTTATAATTAATATTATTGAAAATAAAAAAATATGAATAAAAAAGCTGCAAAAGAGTATTGGAGACAAAATATAAAATATCTGGTTGTACTTTTAACCATATGGTTTACTGTTTCTTTTGGATTTGGAATTTTATTGATTGATGAATTGAATCAATTTAAAATTGGTGGATTTAAATTAGGTTTTTGGTTTGCACAGCAAGGGTCAATTTATGTATTTGTAATACTAATACTCACTTATATAGTTTTAATGAATAAATTAGATAAAAAATATAACATAAAATAACTCTTCATGACTCTTCAAATTTGGATTTGGTTAATGATTGGAATTACATTCTCATTATATATTGGGATTGCCATATGGTCTAAAGCTGGATCAACAAACGAATTTTATGTTGCTGGATCAGGTGTTTCACCCTTAGCAAATGGAATGGCAACTGCCGCAGATTGGATGTCAGCAGCCTCATTTATTTCAATGGCCGGCCTTATTTCATTTATGGGATATGATGGGTCTGTTTATTTAATGGGGTGGACTGGAGGATATGTTTTATTAGCTTTACTATTAGCCCCCTATCTCAGGAAATTTGGTAAATTTACCGTGCCAGATTTCATTGGTGACAGATACTATTCAGATACTGCTCGTCTTGTGGCTATTGTATGTGCACTAATTATTTCATTTACTTATGTAGCAGGACAAATGAGAGGCGTTGGTTTAGTTTTCTCAAGATACTTAGAAGTTGATATTAATACAGGAGTTGTCATTGGAATGGCAATAGTATTATTTTATGCTGTCCTTGGAGGAATGAAAGGTATTACTTACACACAAGTAGCTCAATATTGTGTCCTGATCTTTGCGTTTATGGTTCCCGCTATTTTTATCTCAATTCAAATGACTGGAAATCCTATTCCTCAGCTTGGTTTTGGATCTGAGGGACAAGACGGAATTTATCTTTTAGATAAATTAGATGGATTAAGTAAAGATTTAGGCTTCCATGAATATACTTCTGGTTCTAAATCTAAACTAGATGTATTTTTTATTACAGCTGCCCTTATGATTGGAACTGCTGGACTTCCCCACGTTATAGTTCGATTTTTCACAGTTAAAAAAGTTAGCGATGCAAGAAAATCAGCTGGGTGGGCACTTTTGTTTATTGCTATTTTATACACCACGGCTCCTGCCATAGCTGTTTTTGCAAGAACCAATTTAATTGAAACGGTCAGTGAAAAAAAATATGATGAAATGCCTGTTTGGTTTGATAACTGGGAAAAAACAGGTTTACTATCTTTTAATGATAAAAATAATGACGGTATTATTCAATATGTAGCTGAACCTGAAATAAACGAACTTACTATTGACAGAGACATTATGGTTATGGCAAACCCAGAAATTGCTGAATTACCTAATTGGGTGATTGCGCTTCTTGCTGCAGGTGCATTAGCTGCCGCTCTTTCAACTGCTGCAGGACTTCTTCTCGTAATTTCATCTTCAATTTCTCATGATTTAATTAAAAAAATTATAAAACCTGATGTTAGTGAAAAAGGAGAACTGATTGCAGCTAGAATTTCAGCATTTTTTGCAGTATTAATGGCTGGATATTTTGGTATTAATCCACCTGGTTTTGTTGCAGCAGTTGTAGCACTAGCATTTGGATTAGCTGCTGCGTCATTTTTCCCAGCAATAGTTCTAGGGATTTTTTATAAAAGAATGAATAAAGAGGGCGCTATTTCTGGAATGGTCATTGGGTTATTACTAATGTTATTTTACATGACTAAGTTTAAGTTTGGATGGTTTGGTGGAGGAACAAGTGAAGATTGGTGGTTTGGTATTTCACCTGAGGGATTTGGGACATTTGCTATGTTAATAAATTTTATAATATCGCTTGTTGTTTGTCATTTAACAAAAGAACCATCTAAAGAAATTCAAGATTTAGTTGAAAAAATAAGAATTCCATCAAATGATTAATTAAGTATGTTTAAGAAAATCCTTTTCATAATTATTATTTTTTCTTTAAGCCATCTTAAATCTCAAGATCTAAGTTTATACAAAAAAGAAATTTTTGTTCATAACAGCGACTCTTTAAACTATAGAATTTTAAAACCTTTAAACTATAATCCTAGTAAATTATACCCTGTCCATTTATTTTTACATGGTTCAGGTGAGAGGGGAAACAACAATACGGCACAATTAACTCATGGCGGAGAATTATTTTTAAAACAAGAAAATAGAGAATTATATAATTCATGGGTCATATTCCCTCAAGCTCCTAAACATGATTGGTGGGGCTATGAAGATCCCTATAAGTTTGCATATGATGTTAAGGAGTCTAAGGCTATGAACTTAGTTGTAAAATTTATGGATAATTTTTTATTACGAAAAGACGTTGATATAAATAGAGTTTATGTAAGTGGCTTATCTATGGGAGGAATGGGTACATTTGCTATTTTAAATCTTAGACCAGATATGTTTGCTGCAGCTACTCCCATTTGTGGAGATGGAGATCCTAGCTCTGTTAGCAGTTACGCTAAAAAAGTTCCTGTATGGATTTTTCATGGATCTGATGACAAAACAGTTCATCCAAATGAGTCTCTTAAAATGGCAAAGGCAATTATAAAATTTGGAGGCAGTCCTAAAATAACTTTCTATGAAAATGTTGAACATGGTAGCTGGAACAATGCCTTCGCTGAAAAAGACTTCTTAAAATGGATACACTCTAAAACAAAACAATGAAATACAACAAAATATTATTACTATTATTTTTATTTGCATATATGAACAATAACGCACAAGAAATAGTTACAGCTGGTGGAGGAACATTGAAAGACTGGGCTCACCTAAAATTGTATGAAAAAGAAAACGAACAACTTAAAAAAATTGCTGACCCGAATCGAGTTGTGTTTATGGGTAATTC
>JAQWJH010000026.1 GCA_029248455.1 Flavobacteriaceae bacterium | reverse complement strand
GTTTGAAACAAAAAAAATGAGCTTTGATAAGAGTGAAATTTATGCTAACGCTAGCCGTACCTATAATCCTAAATAATTTAGTTTAATTTAGAATTGAAAAAGTCTACTAAATCAATATTTTCAGCATTTGAAATTCCAATTTTAGGGGCATAAACCACTGATTCTAGTCCTTCTCTATCAGCCTTATCTTTTAAGACTTTAGCGTGCAAAGGATGATGATTCTTCTGTCCATTAGTCAAAGGAATTCCTCCTTTTTGATTATTAAAAACAAACATGGGCGGGTCATCCTTATCAATTTTTTCTAAAAAATCTAATTCTTCAATGATTTTCTTATAACTTTTCAAATCAATTCCTTCTTCATATTTTAGTCCAAAAGCTTTTGCAATTCTTCTTTCAGTATTAGCGTTTAACATTAATTCTTCAGGAAGATTTAATATTTCTGGCCATTTAAAAAAATCATAAGTTGCTTGAGTAGCAAGGGCACCCACACAAGAAATTCTTGTGGATTCTCGTAAAATAAGATCTGGATTATCTAAATCTGCCATATCATCTGAAAAAGCTATCCAAAGCGAGGTGCCTGCACCAGCTGAGGAACCGTAAACACCTATCTTAGTTTTATCAATATTGTACTTTTCAGCATGATACCTTATAAACTGAAGGCATCTTTTCGAATCATTTAAACTAGCTAATATCCCATATGGTTTGTGTTTTTGAAATCTGTAATTAATTGTAGCAACAGATATTCCTTTTTCTAAAAAACTTACTAATTGTTTTGAATTATAATATTTTGATTTATCTCCACTACCAAAACCACCTCCATGTATATAAATTACAAGTGGAGTTGGTTTGTCTGATTTAGCTAGCCAAATATCAAATTTGTTTCTTTGATGATCTCCATAAGTTTCATTAACATAATCAGCTGTAATTCCATTAAGATTTACAGGCTCAACAACTTTTTTATTTTGAGAAAATACAATTAGAAAATTTAATAGAAAATATGTGTAAAAAGCTAACGTAAATATTTTTTTTATGTCCATCTTAGAAAATTACTAAATTAGTTTAGATTTTAAAAATTATAATATGAAAATCAAATCATTGTTACTATTAAGTTTGTTAATAGTAACAACAAACTGTGAAAATATTGAAAAAAAATCTGATCAAATAGATGGGTTACTTGTCCATTCAGTATATTTTTGGTTAAATAATCCTGGTAATATTGAAGAAAGAGCTGAATTTGAAAGAGCAATTAAAAAATTAATTAGCACAAATAAACTCGCTTTAAAAAAACATTTAGGAAAGCCTGGCAATACCGAAAAAAGAGAGGTAGTTGAAAATTCTTATGATTATTGTATGATATTGACATTTCCAAGCTTAAAAGCCCAAAGATTATATCAAGATGCTCCAACTCATTTGATCTTTATTGATGAAGCCAAACATCTTTGGAAAAAAGTTCAAGTATTTGATTCAATGACAGAGTCTATTTAACCCCTTTTAAAGCCTTTTTATAAATCTTCTCGTAAATTGGAACAACATTGTTAATGTCAAATGCTTTTGACTTTTTGAAAGCTTTATTTTTAAATTCATCTAAGATTTTTGGGTCTTTTAGAATTGAGATAGCATATTCAGACATTAATTCTATATCATCTGGATGAGTGAGATAACCTGTTTCACCGTGAACATTAATTTCTGAGAGTCCTCCGGCATTTGATGAAATTACAGCAACTTTACTTGCCATAGCTTCTAAGGCTGCTAAACCAAAACTTTCAGTGTTAGAAGGCAGTAAAAACAAATCAGAATGGCATAAGTTTTTTTCCACTTGATTTGAATTTCCAAGAAACTCAACTTTACCCTCGATAGAGAGTTCTTTACATAACTGCTCAGCCATTTCTTTTTCAGGCCCCTCGCCTATCATTAGTAATCTAGAAGGTATTTCTTTTTGAATATTATTAAATACTAATATGACACTTTTAATATTTTTAACTGGTCTAAAATTACTCACATGAGCTATTATAAATTCATTTGAAACATTATTTTCAAAATCACATTTCTTTTGTTGCTCTACATATTTTGAAATATCAATAAAATTGGGGACAACTTCAATACCTACTTTGATATCAAATTGATCTAAAGTGTCTTGTTTTAAACTTTCAGAAACACAGGTAACAATATCCGACTTATTGATACTAAAATTTACAGCAGTTTTGTAAAAAGGGTGGTTACCAACTAAAGTAATATCTGTTCCATGTAAAGTGGTTACTATTGGTACATGAATCCCTTGATCTTTTAACATCATTTTTGCCATGTAAGCGGCATATGCGTGGGGAATCGCATAGTGGACATGCATAAGGTCAATTGAATTATCCTTAATAACCTCAACAAGTTTAGTTGATAATGCCAGTTCATAGGGTTGAAAATTAAATAATGGGTAGTCAGGAACATTTACTTTATGAAAAAATAGGTTTTCACTTAAATTATTTAGTCTAACAGGTTTTTTATAAGCAATAAAGTGGACCTTGTGTCCGTGCTTACACAATGAGATTCCAAGTTCAGTAGCAAGAACTCCACTTCCTCCAAAAGTTGGATAACAAACAATTGCAATTTTCATTGCTGCAAATTACTTAAAAGATTCGTAAATAACCCGTTGAATTTCAGTTCTGATATTATATTGTGATAACTTTTTATTATCCATTGTAGGAAACGTTCTATTAGATAAAAAAACATAAACTATATTATTTTCAGGATCAGCCCAAGCATAAGTTCCCGTGAATCCAGAGTGACCGAAACTACTCATTGGAACACAACCACATGTAGAAGAACCATTATCCAGCTGAGGTTTATCAAACCCTACACCTCTCCTATTTTTATCATCACAAAAATAACAAGTATTAAAATTATCTATTGTGGACTCGTTGAAAAATCTTGAACCACCATAGTATCCTCCTTGTAAATACATCTGCATAATTTTAGCAACATCATTAGCATTTGAAAATAGTCCCGCATGCCCCCCAATTCCACCCTGCATAGCTGCTCCCATATCATGGACATAACCATGAACAATCGAATTTCTGAAATACTGATCAATTTCAGAGGGAACGATTTTATTTAAATTAAAATTTGTAGTAGGATTATAACCTGTATAATTAGCACCTAGTGAGTAGAGAATTTTTTTTTTAATTGAAAATCTAAATTACGATTGTTCTTATCCTCTAAAAAAAATTTCATGTAATAGTAAGGTAAGTCACTGTAAACATATGATTTATTTTCAAAAAGCTCGCTATTATTAATATCCAGAGCAATTGAATCTAAAAATTCTTCTCTAAGAAATAAATTTTCATTGACTTTGATTGTAAAATCTCTAGACTTTTTAGTCCTATACCACCTATCCAGTGGTTTTTTTGTAATACTATCAATTGTGCTTTTATAGAACGGAATCCACGGAAAAAGTCCTGAGTGGTGGGAAAACATTTCTTTAATAGACAAATCAGATTTATCATTTAAATTTTTATTAGGAAACATTTTGGATAAAGTAG